>DTSJ01000285.1:2346-9777 GCA_012965445.1 Candidatus Hydrogenedentota bacterium | reverse complement strand
CGATTTTCAGGGATCGTCCATCTTCTGTGGCGAGACCCTCCTGACGAAATAGGCGACCATACCAGATGCACTGCACGAGATGTTCGTTCACCAGTTCCGAACTCGTCTCGCGCACTACGCTGGCGCGCTGCGTCCGCATATGCCCGTACCGCTCACAAAAAAAGCATCCCAGCTCCCTTCGATAGTAACCTTTGTGATTCTAATCGAATCGCGGAGGTGATACAATCTACAATCGAAACAGGGTATAGATTCGGAGCGATCACATGAACTACCACTACTTCGGCAAGACGGGCGTACAGGTATCGGAGATTTGCCTAGGTACAATGACCTTTGGCAACGAAGCGAACGAGACTGTATCGCAAAAGTTGATGGACATTGCTTTCGACGCAGGCATTAACTTTTTTGATACTGCCGACATATACAACAAGGGCGATTCTGAGAGTATTATCGGTTCATGGATGGGGTCTCGGCGCGAGGAAATTGTGCTGGCAACGAAAACGCATTATCCGACCGGAGCGGGTCTCAACGACAAGGGCAGCTCGCGCCGCCACATCATGCTGGGTGTTGAGGCGAGCTTGCAGCGCCTGAATACTGATTATGTTGATTTTCTGTATCTGCATCACTGGGATTCAAACACGGATCTGGAGATCACGCTTTCTGCCCTCAACGATCTCGTTACCCAGGGCAAAGTCCTCCACCTCGCGGTATCCAACTTCGCGGCGTGGCAGTGCGCGAAAGCCATTCAGGTGACGAGTCAGCGCGGGTGGGCACCGATTACTGCGATACAGCCGATGTACAACCTAGTGAAGCGCGTTGCAGAAATTGAGATTTTTCCGATGGCGAAAGAAGAGGGGATTGGCGTGTGTCCATACAGCCCGATGGGCGCGGGTCTGCTCACGGGTAAGTATCATCGCAACGAAGAGGGGCGCATTACGCAGAACCGCATGTACCAGGAGCGGTACAAGAACGCCGAGTACATGGAAACGGCTGGGCGTTTTGTTGAGTACGCCGGGAAATACGGACACCATCCCGCGTCGCTGGCGGTGAAATGGGCTGCGAGTCATCCAGTGGTCGCGTCCGCTATTGTCGGATGCTGGAATCCTGCGCAGCTTGAGCTTGCACTGCAAAGTCAGGATATCGTGTTGACGAGCGAACAGCGCAAGGCGATCACTGATTTGTCTACACCGCCGCCCAACGCGACCGACCGTGAAGATCCGGGATTCCTGAAAATCACGAGTAAAGAAGATCGCCCGGAGTAGTGCAATCAGTTCGCCCTTCGTGAGTTTGCTTCGTATCTTCGATCCGGGTATGATAAAAACTTACAGAAGTACATAAAAATCTATGCGTAGCGACTAAGGCACTTTGCCCATTGAGCAGCTTCAAACCCCTTATCAAGAGTATCGTAGCCAACGTGGAAACCGTTGTGCTGGGCAAGACCCCGCAGATACATATGGCTCTGGCTGCCGTACTCGGAGGCGGACATGTGCTACTCGAAGATGTGCCGGGAGTAGCAAAGACGATTTTGGTGCGTACGCTGGCATTGACTAGCGGATGCAGCTTCGCGCGCATTCAGTGTACCCCGGATTTACTTCCGTCTGATGTGAACGGTGTATCGATTTTCAACCAGAATACAAGAGAGTTCGAGTTTCGTCCAGGGCCGATATTCGCTCAAATCGTAATTGCTGACGAAATCAATCGCGCAACGCCACGCACACAGTCCGCCTTTCTGGAAGCGATGGCTGAGGGGCAAATCACTGTCGATGGTGTCACGCGCAAGTTACAGCAACCGTTTATCGTGTTTGCGACCCAGAATCCCGTGGAGCACGAAGGCACATTTCCACTGCCTGAGGCCCAGCTTGATCGCTTCATGATGAAACTGACCGTGGGATATCCCAATATGCAGGACGAGGCCCGCTTGCTTGAGTTGACGCGCCTGAACCACCCCATTGATTCGGTATCTCCCGTCACAGATGCAAAGACGCTTCAATCCATGCAGGGTTCCGTACGGGAAGTATTCATCCACGACAAACTTCGGGAGTATATGCTTCGAGTAATTGCCCGGACCCGTGATTCAGTGCATCTGGCGCTCGGGGCGAGCCCTCGTGCGTCGATGGCACTGTTCAGGGCGTCCCAGTCTTTCGCTGCGGTTCAGGGTCGGGGTTATGTAATTCCGGACGATATCAAGACATTGGCGCATCCTGTATTGGAACATAGACTCATCGTCAACCCGGAAAGTCGGCTTCGCCGGATGACCAGCGAGCGCGTGTTGCAGGAGATATTGAAGGAAGTTCCAGTACCGGCGGGAACCGGCACCTGGAAGCCGCGCTGACGCGGGACAAATCGATAGGTGATCCGCTATACTGTATCGCAGACAACGGGACGACTAATCTATGCTCAACATACTGAAAAAAAAAAGAAACAAGGGAGCGGTCGAAGAAATCGCCGAAGCGGAGTTTGATCCGAACGACGACAACCAGCTTGAGCTGACCCACGTCGACCGCTATGAGATCATCAAACCAATCGGTGCCGGCGGCATGGGTAAGGTGTACAAGGCCATTGATCGCGAGCGGGACCTTACTGTGGCGATTAAGGTGTTGGATCGTCGATACGATATAGAAAAAAGGCGACGCAAACGCGATCACCTAGGTCGGGAAATTCTAATCGCGGCGAAGTTGAACCACGAATCCATTGTGCGCTACAAGCACGAGATAATCGAACAACTTGATCGTAATGATAATATGCGTCGCTGCCTGCTCATGGAATACGTCGATGGCTTCGATTTACGTACGCATATCAAAGAGCGCGATCTTTCCATGCAGCAAATGATGACCATCATGAACAAACTGAGTGCTGGTCTGGACTATCTGCATACCCACGGAATTGTCCACCGCGATATCAAGCCCGGTAACTTCATGCTCACGCGCGACTTAAAGCACGTCAAGATTTTCGATTTCGGCCTGTCAAAATCCTCCGCATCCTGGCGCACCCGTTTTATGAAGGAGTCCGGAGGGACGCGCGCTTACATGCCGCCTGAACAGCTGAGCAACAAACATGCGCGTCTTGACAACCGCTCGGACATATTCTCGTTCGGCCTCACAATGTACGAGTTGTTTGCAGGGCAACACCCATGCAACGGTAAAAACGGAAAAGAGATTCAGAAGCAGCTGGTCAGCCGGAAATATCGCTTCCCCAAGCCTTCGCATTATAACCCTGAGATCATGCCGGAGCTCGATCGGATTGTACTCAAAACCCTGCGCCGCGACCCGAACAAGCGTTACCAGTCGATGACTGAAATCCTGCTCGACTTGAATCGGATTTCCGGCTCGAAGATATAGGCCTGTCACGGATCTTTCGAGTTCATGCGAAGAAAATTGAAACCCGATGAGTGAAATGGGGATAATGGTAGTGTTTCAAGGGGGTATTTCGAACATATAGGAATCGGCTATGAGTTTTCCATCGGGTCGTACCATTCATCCGGAGCGCAGTAAAAAAGACGCCAGCTTGTTCAAAATTCTGGCGGGCATTGGAATCGTTGGAATCGTCGCGGTAGGTGTTATTCAATTTTCAGTCTGGTTTCAGAACAGAATCACCAGCGAGATCGAAGCCGAAGCCGTGGACACCCTGTTCGAAGCAGAGCGCTTGATACTTTCAGGCGACGCCGACGGAGCGCTTGAACTTCTGGCACCAATTCTTGATCGGGTGGACAATCCCGATATCACGCCTAAAGCCCTCCTCCTTCAAGCCCAGATTCATCAGGATGCAGAACGGCTGGAAGAGACGAAGATCGTACTGAAGCAAATTATCGATATGTATTCGGACAGTACTGAGTATCCGACCGCTGCGACAAGATACGCGCGTCTGCTGGAAGAAGAAGGTAGTATGCCCGAAGCATTGGCATTGTATCGGGAGATTCGCGCTACTGCACCCTCTGCATTGCGTGCACCTGCGACAACTGCGCTGGCACGTGATAAACAGCGAAACAACGATTTGGACGGCGCCCAGACAATGTATATCGAGGCGATGGATGAAGCGCCCTGGGACTCGGATGCCTGGATTGAAGCCTCCACTCTTCTCGGAGAAGTGAATACCCAACTGCTGTTTTCAACAAGTCCTACACCCGACAGTAAACTCTATACCGTAATGCCGGGCGACAGTCTCACATCCATCGGGAGCAAGCTGAACATTACCCAGGGACAGCTGCTGCGCGCCAATGGTCTGAGTAATCCGGATATGCTGCGCCTGAACCGGACTCTGAAGTACACCCCAAAGGATTTTCATATCATAATCGAACGCTCCTCGTGCCGAATATTCGTTATGGATCGGAAAGGCATATTCAAGATTTACAGCGCTGGACTCGGCGGTCAAGGGAATGATACGACACTTGGTAAATACAAAATAGGAAACAAGGAAAAGAATCCGGTGTGGCACAAACCCGGCTCAACGCCAATACCTTCGGGCGATCCTGAGAACGAGCTGGGTACGCGATGGCTGCCGATGGTGCCGGAAGAAGAAGGCCTGCCGCGCGATCTGGGAATTCACGGTACCATTCAGCCAGACTCGATAGGTCTGTATTCCTCCAAGGGTTGCCCGCGCATGCACAATGCTGAGGTCGAAGAGTTGTACGACCTTATCGTGCGCTCAACACTGGTCCGGGTGGTGGAAGTATACACACCGTCGTCTTAATGCATCTGAATTTTGCAACCTGTACCCCATTCATGTATTCTATCGAACACGTGTTTACGTCCGTATCTGGGTCTTTTTTTGCCCGTTAACCATGTGAAATCGACAAAAGGTTCTTCTGTGACAGTTTCCGTAAAGCCGCTTCACAGTCTTATCTCCGACACCTTCGCCGCTACAGAGGTAGACGAATTCCTGCTGCGCTTCAAGCTCGACGATGTCTATACGTTCATTTTCGAAGAGATCGTTTCCAGTCATACCGGCCGCTCAGGCAATGAGATGACTGTACTCCTGGACGCTGAAACGGCAATCAACACGAATATACTGATCAAGCTCGGTCACAGTGCGCATATCTACGTTTGCGGAAGTTCAACGAACGGACAAGCCACGTTCCCGCAACAGACACAACGTATCGACAATGCGCCGATCGAGAGTCACGAGCGATTCTTAATTATCATTACGACCACGACCTCCTATATGGTGATGCAGGCTCCTCCGCCTCAGGATATCAACGATCTTGGCGGTAGACCCGGTTTCTGGTCGTTTCACCATGAATCCATTGTCGAAATAGCCGATTTGCTGACTGCTTCGATTTCGCTGGAAGTTCCAGCACAGCACACGGATGATTCGGACTATCCCGTGTCCTCAAACGTGATGAACGTTCTTTCACACCTCGGCAACTTTATCGAAAACCAGCAGCAAAATGCGATCGTACTTAAAAACGATTTTTCCCTGATTCTCGAGATAGTCAAATCGTTGTCTGTGCGTCGATCCGCCCATGAAATCCTCTATCTGTTTGTCGAGAAAATTGCTACTACCGTGCAGACCGACCGATGCTCCGTAGTGCGAATCTGGGAGGGCGAAGACGAAGGCCACGTGCTTGCCTCTCACGAAGACGCTTCGGTCAACAATATGGTTATTGACCTCAACAAATATCCGGAGATCAAAAATACACTTGAAACCTCGCAAAGAACGCTGATCAACGATATTGAAAAAGATCCGATCGTCTCGGATGTTTCTGAACAACTGTGCAAGATGGGGGTGACCGCCATCCTGCTCGTTCCGATTGTGCTCTTCGACCCAAAGGTGGGAACATTCCTGTTGCGCATGTTCCGCAAAGGAGGAACGTTTACCCAACGCGAGGTCGAATTCTGTCAGATCGTTTCGGAGACGGCGGCGAATGCGATCGAGCGCGCAGACCTGTTTGAAACAATCCAGAAGAGCAACCGAAGCCTGGAGCGACTCGCGACTACAGACGCGCTGACGGGTCTGTACAATCGGCGCTATTTGATTGAGCATCTCGAAGATGAAATAACGCGTGCCGTACGCTACAAAATCCCTATCGCCTGTCTGCTGATTGATATCGACGATTTTAAATTGGTGAACGATACATTCGGACACCTGGAGGGCGACGAAGTATTGCGCGACGTGTCGAAACGGACTCTGGATTCGGTGCGCGGGACCGATATTGTCGCAAGATATGGGGGGGAGGAGTTGATCATCCTGCTTCCCCAGACCAACATCGACGGGGCGATGAATCACGCGAATCGGCTGCTCCAGACCATTTCCGGAAAACATTACGGAGGCTTGCCCGACGATTTTGTCGTCACTGTCAGTATCGGCATTTCCCTCCATGAATCAAACGATAGTATTACTGCAGACGAGTTCATCAAGAAGGCTGATCTCGCTCTGTATGAAGCGAAACGGGCAGGAAAAAACAGACTGGTTGTTCATCATGATTAAACATTGTTCGAAAGTTCTTGTGTTAAGCCTTGTTGCATGTTGCGCAACACTCTTTTTTAGCGGATGTAAAACCGTAGCCAATCCTTTCATTCGGACCGAGGCGAATTACTCGGCACTTCCGGTCGAAGCGATGACCGACGTCGCATACTATTTGGAATTTCAGGTTCGCGAAGGCAACAGAACTCCCGAACTCGAGGCTCGTTCCGGACTGACTATCGACACGCCTGAGGTTGCTCAGGCCCTTCGAAGTCGCGCCGCTCGATCGCATTTAATAAAGGAATTGCTGGATTCCGGTCATTCCGCCGAGCAGTCCAACGGCAAAATCGCAATCATTCGGTCCGCCGCATACAAGCAGGCCGGCACGAAATTCGATCGTGACCGAAACGCGTTGATCGTCATATCCGAGAACCGGGACCGCGTTATCCTGTACGATTCACTTCGCAAGGCAAACGGCCTGGCCTCCGCGGCACGTACCGCAGTCGAGGAGATATTTTTCACCGCGCGCAAATCTGCGCTGGAACCCGGACAGAAGTATCGCATCGACGGCGGTGAAATTCAGGTTCACTGATTTCGGTGTCAGCTAAAGTAGTGCCTTCGCTGCTTCCAGTACTTCCGAAGCATGGCCTTTGGGCTTTACTTTCGGCCAGACCGCTGCGACCTTTCCCTTCGAATCGAGCAGTAGCGTAGCACGCTGCACACCCCAATACACGCGACCATAGAGCTTTTTCTCCACCCAGAGACCGTATTTTTCGATGACCTTGTGATCAGGATCTGAAAGCAATGGAAAATTGAGAGATTGCTTATCGACGAACTTGCAGTGAGAGGCCACAGTGTCGGGACTAATCCCGAAAACATGAACGCCCAGCTTCTCGAAGGCCGGGGAAAGATCTCTGAACTCCTGAGCCTCAGTTGTGCATCCCGGCGTGTTGTCCTTTGGATAAAAGAAAATAACGACCGGATTACCTGCCAAACCGGAAAGGCGAACGTTTTCATCGGCATCTGACGGCAGTG
>DTSJ01000285.1:0-2336 GCA_012965445.1 Candidatus Hydrogenedentota bacterium | reverse complement strand
CATGGAGGGAAATGCAGGGGGCTTTTTGCCTACTTCTGGAAACGCGGGAGTCTTCGATGTCAATTCGGAACCCCTGTCAGATCAGCTTCTCGTGCAAAATCGTTTTCAGCGTTTCCAGCGAGGGGAGAGAGACGTTTTCTTCGTGCATGAAAAAACCGTCAAGCCATTGCAGTCGCGCCAAAATTTTGTCGGCCCTCCAATAACTCTCCGGCTGGGTCAATTCTTCCCTCAGGGCGTTGATATCGTTCAAGAGCCACTGCCGTGCCTGCCCAGTCAGCGATGACAGTTCCGCTTCTTCGACCAGCTTCAGAATTACAGTAATAACATTGGCGGTAAGAGGACTCTCAATCGCAAGCGCTGGCGGAAAAAGTTTGTCGAACTCTACCGGATCTTCATATAAATCTATGCCGAGAGGCGCAATTCGCGTTGCTGCGAAGGATGGGGGGTTATACCCTATCATGAGTTCAATAAAGTTCCGATCATGCAGGTAGTAGGCGTTCGGGATCAGATCCTTCGAATTGATCGTACCGTATTCAAGAATGTCTGTCGGACTGAGCATCTGGAGGGGATCCACCTGAAAACAGTCGTACAGGAGCATCATCAATTCCCGGCGAACCAGTTTGGGATGCGATATATCCATAACCGTGAGTATATCACTATCGATTCTTGGTGTAAACACAGGTACGGCACGGCTCATTGGAAAGTATGCATGTTTTGATTCTGTTTAGCGGGCTTTGTTAAGCTCAGCGCCTGTAACCATCGGTCATTTTGAGAGAGAGCAAATGTCAACACGTGTGGAAATATTCGATACCACTTTACGCGACGGAGAGCAATCGCCCGGCGCAAGCATGGATGACAACCAGAAAATCGAAATGGCCCTGCAGCTCGAACGCCTCGGCGTTGATATCATTGAAGCGGGTTTTCCGATTGCCTCGGAACAGGAGTTCCAAAGCGTCAAAGCCGTTTCAGAGACGGTCAAACGACCCAGAATCGCCGCGCTTGCGCGTACCATCAAGGTGGATATCGAGCGTGCGGCATCCGCCGTCGCCGATGCAGAACGTCCGGTGGTGCATACCTTTATTGCGACATCGCCCATCCACATGGAGCACAAACTGAAGTTGACGCCAGACCAGGTGCTTGAAGAAGCGCAGGGAGCTGTCAAATATGCCAAGACCTTGGTCGAACGTGTTGAATTTTCTGCCGAAGACTCGACCCGCTCCGAATGGGACTTCCTGGTCAAGGTCTCGCAGGCGGCGATTGATGCTGGTGCCAATGTCATCAATCTGCCTGATACCGTCGGCTACACGACCCCGGCTGAAATCCAGGGTATGTTCGAGCATGTCATTGGAAACGTCACAGGTGCCGATGATGTCATCTTTTCATGCCATAACCACAACGACCTGGGTTTGGCCGTAGCCAACGCGCTGGCTGCTGTGCGCGGAGGGGCGCGGCAGGTCGAGTGTACGGTGAATGGTATCGGCGAACGCGCGGGGAACACTTCGCTTGAAGAAGTGGTGATGGCGCTCAAAACCCGTAGCGACGTGATGCCCTACGAGACCGGCATCAACAATCTTGAGCTTGCCAACTCAAGCATGATCCTTAGCCAGATCACGGGACTGGTCGTCCCCTACAACAAACCAATCGTCGGACGCAACGCCTTTGCGCATGAAGCCGGCATACATCAGCACGGCATGATCGCCAACCAGACCACTTATGAAATCATGACTCCGGAGTCCGTGGGGCGCGCCCGAAGCGAGTTGGTCTTGGGCAAGCATTCCGGCCGCGCCGGTTTGGCGAAGCGATGCGAAGAGCTGGGCTTCAATCTTGAACACGATGAAGTGGTTCAGCTATACGAAAAATTCATCGAGCTTGCGGACCGCAAAAAGGAAGTCTTTGACGACGATCTGCGAATCTTGTTGATGTCCATGCGGGACGAGACCTTCGAGATTTATTCGCTACAGGATTTGAATACCTCCGGCAAAAAACCGGCCATGGCGCTGGTTAAATTGAAGAAGGGGGAGGACGAGACTCCATTGACCGACACGGCAATCGGCGATGGCCCCGTGGATGCGGCCTGCCGAGCTATCGAGCGCGTTGTTGGGGTATCTGGCAGACTGGAAGAATTTACGATCCGGGCAGCTACTCCGGGCAAAGACGCACAGGGCGAAGCCCACGTTGTTGTAAACTTCGAACATCGTCGCTATACGGGCGTTGGCGCCAGCACGGACATCATCGAAGCGGCCGTATTGGCCTACCTTAACGCGATGAACAAGTATCTGGCGATATCCGGCTCCAACTCCTGAGCAAAATCGCCGGGAAGTTGTGGGAAGTTGCAT
>DTSJ01000284.1 GCA_012965445.1 Candidatus Hydrogenedentota bacterium | reverse complement strand
TTATTTTGGAGCCAGGCAACACCAGATATGACTCTAAAGTTCCATGTTTTTAGCGAATAATCCGCCCATTTTCCCTTGACTTGTTATTCCGATACCCCTATCATATCGCTAGGTAGTTAAGCTCTTAGATAATTCAACAAGAAGGAATCTTACTATGATAAAGCGGAACACCTTGCTGGGTATCTCGCTGTCCGCGCTTGCGGTCGCCGGGATCAGCGGTTCGGCCTCAGCTGCTGAACGCCTCACCTACAGCAAAGACGTACTGCCGATTCTTCAGGAAAACTGCATAGAGTGTCATCGGCCTGGCGGATCAAATCTTGGTGGCATGGTTGCCCCGATGGCCTTTACGACGTATGCAGAAGCGCGTCCTTGGGCGAAATCGATGGCCAAAGCCGTGGCGACCGGTGCAATGCCGCCGTGGGATGCTGCAGAGGAACACAGAGGCGAGTTTATCGGCGAACGCGTTCTCAGCGACGAAGATAAAGCGACAATTGTTCAGTGGGTTGAGACTGGCGCAGCTCGCGGCAATCCCAAGGATATGCCCAATCCCCTTGAGTTCGTATCGAAAGAAGGCTGGTCAATCGGCGAGCCAGACGCGGTACTTTCGATGCCGGAACCTTATTTCGTTCCGGATGACTTGCTCGACGGGACGCGTTATTTTCAGGACACATTGTCTGAAGCTGAGGTACCGACGGATCGCTGGATAAAAGCGGTTGAATTCAAACCGGGCAGTGAAGTGGTTCATCACATCATCGCGCGCCCTTTCGGCGGAATTGCTCCCGGCAATGCGCCTCGCGTATATCGCGACGGTTACAGTGCGAAAGTGAAGAAGGGTCAGAAGTACGTCTGGAATATGCACTATCACAAAGAGCCCGGACCTGGTACTGGAATGTATGATCAATCTTCCTTGGGCGTTGTTTTCTACCCTGAGGGATATGTTCCGGATCATGTACTTTCGACGAATCCCTTCGGACCCGTAGATTTTAGAATTCCTGCAGGCGATCCAAATTATGCTGCATCGGCATCTTACATCTTTGAGAAGGACACTCTTATCAACGGTATGATGCCTCACATGCACTATCGAGGCAAGAAAGTACTTTACGAGCTTTTCTACCCCGATGGTACGACAGAAAATCTTCTGAATGTCCCGGAATATGACTTTAACTGGCAGACGGTATACACCTTTAAGGAACCGAAAGCAGTACCGGCCGGCACGAAAGTAAAAGTGACGGGCTGGTGGGATAATTCAGAGGACAATCCCTCGAATCCTGATCCGACGATCGATATCACGTTTGGTGAAGCCACCCATGAAGAGATGCTTTTCGGATGGCTGTCGTTTACCAATGAAGACGAAGACGCCACGGCACATTCCGGTATCGTGATGCGGAACCGTCGCTCGTCTTCAGACGACTAAATCGAATTCATAACAGGTAACATCCGAAGGGTCAAGTCATTGCGACTTGGCCCTTCGTTTTTATTCGCCCGTTAAGCGAACCATGATTTCTGTCAGCAGTCCGGGGTCGAGTTCCGGGAGAATCGTCTCTGTGATGCCGGCGCTCTTCAGTTTATCGTCGTCAAGAAACCCGTTGTCGAACATGAGGATCGGGAGGTCATCGTCAATCTCCGGATCGCCTCGCATCGCGGTACACAGCTCATATCCCGTCAGTCCGCTCATCTTTCCGTCCATCATCACCAGATCAAAGGGCTGCTCGATAGCGATATCCAGCGCGTCAATACTTTCGTATACGGTCACGACGTCGTAGCCTAAGCCGTCAATCGTAGTCTCCATCAGATCTACGTGTCCGATGTCTTCCCCCACAATTAGTACCTTTGCCATAGTCTCAAGCCCTCACCGTTTGTCGAAAAGCTGATATTCTGTAGACAACTAGTTATCGAGCAATATCCACACTTGACATCGAACCGAATATCACTTTAAACTTAAATCATAAACAATCCTACCATGGATATCCTACAAAACCAAAGGATCGGAACTTCTGTGAATTATCGTCTCCAAATCATCTCCATTCTAACTCTCCTGGTCGCAATCGCTGCATCCTCGGTTCATGCGCAGGACGACGAAGCAATCGAAGCAGACGCTGCCGAGGAGTCGGCGCAGAATGATCTTCTCGATGCGGCCCGGGCTAAAGGTGGGGATATTCTCATTATGAAATCAGGTGCAATCATTGGAGGCGTTCAGATTCTTCGAAGTTCACCGATGAGCTATGAAATCGAACTCGTTCCGGGCATGAAGCCGATGGTGATTCCACGCCGTCAAGTTGTCAGCGTGGATTACGACGATATTGACCTGCTTCGGGAAAGAACCCGTCGAAAAAAAGCGCCCAGGCGCGACGTTGAATCGATTGAGGGCGGGAAGGAGCTTGCACCGGATTTTGCTGAGAAGCTGCAGAAGAAAATTCCGGGCACCCCGTTGGACTTCGCGCGGAGGGATTACGTCGAGGTATTTGCGGAACTAGCGAGAATCACGCGGGTAACAATCTTGATTGACAAATCTCTACAGTCGCAGCCCCGGGCAGTACGCCTGTGGACGATTAAGGTAACGCCGGAAATGACGCTGCTGGATGTGCTCGGAAAAAAATTGGACCGATACCTTCAAAACGGGCAAGGTTACGTTCGAGCTGAACAAGGTTGTTCTGAAGCCGAAGGGCGCGCCAGCATCCGGAACTCCCCAGCCGGATTCGCG
>DTSJ01000283.1 GCA_012965445.1 Candidatus Hydrogenedentota bacterium | reverse complement strand
CCTGAAATGCTCCCCGTCTGGTATGGCTTGAGAAGTTATTGTGAGGGACTCTGATGAAGAGCAAGTCGTCGGTTTTATTTCTTGCGACTCACAAACGGAGTATATGAACTGCAATGAACTCTGTGACGATTCGACGACAGATTAGTGTTTATGTGTATCGTTGAATAAAATCTCGCGAGCCAGAAAAACGCCCTGGACTAAGCAGATACAAGTTACTCGTTTGTGATTGATAGAAACTGAATCTAATCAAAACCCCTTGCAAAACAGGGCTTCCACCTGTCAAAATATTCGTTTCAGGATTGGCGACAGGAAGGGACCGCAGAGATGAAAATCGGGATGAATTTATTGTTGTGGACGGCTGCTGCGGATGAAACGCACTTCAAGCTGCTGGAAGATCTGAAGGAATGGGGCTTTGACGGGGTAGAATTCCCAATGTTTGCGCCGGATTGTTCTCCGTGGGGGGCTTTCAAGGCTCATATGGATGATTTGGGGATGAGTTCTTCGGCAGTGGTGGTACAGCCGGAGGGTGCGAGTTTGATTGATGAAGATGCGGGCGCACAGCAGGCGGGGGTGGACCATTTGAAGGCTAGCGTGGATGCGTGTGTGGAAGCGGGTGCGGACACACTGGCGGGGCCAATTTATCATCCGGTGGGTGCATTGATTGACCGTGGGCCGATTGACGATGAAGTCAATCGCTGCGCTGAGAATCTGCGGAAGGTGGCTGAGCATGCGAAGGGCAGCGGTGTTGCTATTTCGGTGGAGCCGCTGAATCGTTTCGAGACATACTTTCTGAATTCTCAGGAGCAGTCTGTGGCTCTGATCGATGCCGTAGGCAGTGACGATGTCGGCATTCTGTATGACAACTTTCACGCGAACATCGAGGAGAAGAACTTCGGCGATGCGATTCGACGTGGAGGCAAGCGGATTAACCACGTGCATGTCTGCTCGAATGACCGTGGCACGCCGGGCGAAGATCACATTCCCTGGGACGAAAATTTCGGTACTTTGAAGGAGATCGGCTATGACGGCTGGCTGACTATCGAAGCGTTTGGCGCATGGATACCGGAGCTGGCCGGGGCGACCTGTATCTGGCGTAAGATGGCACCGAGTGAGGAGCATGTGGCGCAGGAAGGGATCAAGCATATTAAGAAACATTGGGGTTAGTGAAATCGATTTTTCCCTTTGAAGGGAATCGGTGGGCCGCCGGCTCCGCAGGAGCGTCGCCCTCCAGTTGGTTGAGTCGCCCTCCCGCTGGTAGAATTGTGAATGAAGGAGAACTGGACGTTGAATACTGTTACTGGTGATGCTGTTGCTACCAAGGCGAAAGCTGCTCTTGAGGCTGGGGAAGGAATCTTGCGCCTCTCCCCCACTTGGGTTCCGCGTTCCTTTTTGCAGCCGGGTCGTCGTATCAAGCTGCATCCGGATGATTATTACGCCTACGGGAAACACCGGGGCGGGATTGATGAGCGGTGGTTTGGATCGACGACCGAGGCGGCAAATGATAACCGCGAGGTTGATGAAGGGATGAGCTATGTGCTGCATGAGGGCGAACGGTTTACGCTGAAGGACGCCGTGGATGCGCTTGGGGGCGAGATCATTGGCGATGCGATATGGGACAAGTATAAGAAGTGGCCGGTCTACTCGAAATTTTTCGACAATATGGGGCCTATCCCCCACCACATGCACCAGAATGCAGAACAGGCCGCGCTGGTGGGTCAGGAAGGGAAACCGGAGTCTTATTATTTCCCGCCGCAGCTGAACGCTATTGGGAATAATTTTCCGTATACGTTTATGGGACTTGAGCCAGGAACGACGCGCGAACAGATTCGCAAGTGTATTGAAGATTGGAATACCGGGGACAACGGGATTCTTGATTTGTCGAAGGCGTATCGCCTGAAACCCGGGACCGGCTGGCTAATTCCGCCGTGTATTCTTCACGCGCCGGGTTCGCTGGTGACGTATGAACCGCAGTGGGGTTCGGATGTCTTCGGGATGTATCAATCGCTTGTTGAGGGGCGGGACGTGCCTTGGGAACTCTTGGTGAAGGACATGCCGGAGGACAAGCATCAGGACATCGATTTTATTGTCGACCAGTTGGATTGGGATGCGAATGTAGATCCGAACTTCAAGGAGAACCATTACCTTGAGCCCATCGTTGATGTTGATGGCGAGGGGTATCAGGACAAATGGATCGTTTACGGAACTATCAATGGCGAGCAGTTGTTCTCCGCGAAAGAGTTGACGGTTGAGGCGGGACGAACAGCGACGATCAAGGACAATGGCGCGACGAGTATTATCTGCGTGCAGGGTCGTGGACGCATCGGCGATATACCTCTGGAATCTCCTACGATGATTCGATTTGGAGAGTTGACTGAGGACGAGGTTTTTGTCTCTGCAAAGCGTACGAAGGAAGGTTACGAGATCGAGAATCTCGGCGGCGACTGCCCGCTGGTGATTCTGCGTTACTTCGGGCCGGAGGTAAATCCGCAGGCACCGAAATTTGGGGATTGAGGAACAGGTTCGAATTAGCGTAATTGAGTGATGTGTAGTATCGCACGGTTTCTTTTGGTCTTGCCCGATCTAGTGCCAGGGTAACGGCAAGAAACGACTTTGAAAATACAGGAGAGCGGACGTTATGAAACAAATCAGTATTGGAAGTTGGGCTTATGCGATTGGACCGTATGAGGATGAGCCGGTACCTTTTGATGAGGTCATGCGTAAGCTGAAAGAGCTTAATTTTGACGGCGTGGAGCTTGGAGGATTCAGTATTCATCCGAGCCCTGAGACGCACCCTGAAAAGGAAGACCGGGACCGTTTGCTGGAGGAGATGAATACGGTTGGTCTTGGATTTTCGGGTTTCGTACCGAATCTTTGGGGTGAGAACCTGATTGATACGGATGACCAGTCTGTTTACATTGAGAAGTTCCGTGAAGGAGCGCAGTTTGCTTCAGATCTTGGTGTTGCCGGTGTGCGCGTGGATTGCGTTCAGCCGCCTACGCTGCTCGATGAAATGGATGTGGACGTTGCGCGCGGTCGGGTCGTGAATACGTGGAGAGAATGCTCGGATATCGCGGCTGATTTGGGCTGTTATGTGACTTGGGAGTTTGAGCCAGGATTCGCATTTAACAAGCCGTCCGATGTCGTGCAGATTGTCGAAGAAATCAACAAGGATAACTTCGGCCTTGAATTTGATACGTGTCACGCAGAGATGATTTCCAAAGGTGCGCGGCATCCGGGTACGCCCGAAATTCTGGAAGGCGGCTGTCTGGAAATGGCGCAGAAGGTGCGCGGGATGATCAATCATATCCACCTCATCGACAGCGATGGCACGCTTCACGGCGACGAGACAAGTTCGCATCCGCCCTTTGGTGACGGTTACCTGAACTTTGACGAGATTATTCCTGAACTAAACAAGAATACGCTGTCGCATGACTGGTGGACGATCGATCTTTGTTTCTGGCCGGATGCGTGGGCGGTGACTGAGCGGTGCAAGAAATCAATTGATGAGTTGAACGCGAAGCATGGGTAGAAACCCACGCTCGTACTAAGCGAACGCTATTGGAGAAACAGCATGGCGACGAAAGATTTGAATATTGGCATGATCGGGTACGGGTTTATGGGTCGTGCTCATACGAATGCTTACAAGCGGGTGAACGACTTTTTTGACTTGGAGTATCGTCCGGTCTTGAAGGCAGCATGTGCGCGGAATGAAGAGAATATCAAGGCCTTTGCGGATCAGTGGGGATATGAGTCTGTCGAGACCGATTGGAAGGCTCTCATCGCACGGGATGATATCGATGCTGTTGACATCTGTACACCCAATAATATGCACAAAGAAATAGCGATTGCTGCGGCAGAAGCGGGAAAAATGATCCTGTGCGAGAAGCCTTTGGCGATGGATTCAGCTGAGGGCGAAGCAATGTGCGAGGCCATTGAGAAAGCTGGCGTGGCGAATACGGTCTGGTACAACTATCGTCGTGTGCCTGCGGTGACTCTGGCGAAACAATTGATTGATGAGGGCCGTCTCGGGAAGATTTATCATTATCGGGCCAATTTTTTGCAGGACTGGACTATTGACGCGGAGCTGCCGCAGGGCGGTGAAGGTCTGTGGCGTATGGACAAGGCCGTTGCAGGCAGCGGCGTGACGGGCGATTTGCTTGCACACTGTATCGATACGGCTCTTTGGCTCAACGGGCCAATGGTGGATGTCACGGCGATGACGGAGACCTTTGTTAAGGAGCGCGAGCATGCTCTGACGGGAAAAATCGAGCCAGTTACGATTGATGATGCATGCACTTTCATGGGCCACTTTGAGAACGGCTCGCTGGGCCTTTTCGAGTCGACCCGCTATGCGCGCGGACACAAAGCGCTGTACACGCTTGAAATCAACGGTGAGAATGCGTCAATCAAGTGGGATCTGCATGATCTGCATCGCTTCGAGTATTTCGACCATGCGGACGATTCGCTTGTACGTGGATGGCGCACTATTCATGTGACGGATGGTGATATGCCGTACATGGACAAATGGTGGGTACCGGGTCTGCAAATCGGATATGAGCATACGTTTGTGCATCAGGTGGCTGACTTCCTGGAGAATCTCTCAAAGGGACAACCGACGGCGCCGACGTTCCGCGACGCACTGGAAACTCAGAAGGTGTGCGATGCAGTACTCAAATCTGCTGAGTCGCGCCAATGGGAAAATGTATAGGTTCGGAATCATCGGAAACCAATAAACCGAAAGAGAATTATGGCAACCGTGAACAACGCGCAACAAATTGAAAACCGCTGGAATGATGCGGATGCAGACGGCATGAACGAATCGGAGCTGCTTCGATACCGCTCGAATCTGCTTGGCTCCGACTTAACGCTTACGAATTTTGCAGGGGGCAACACGTCTGCGAAAGTATTGACACCCGATCCGCTGACAGGGGAGGATGTCGAGGTGCTGTGGGTGAAGGGTTCGGGAGGCGATCTCGGCAGCATGGGACTGGACGGCTTTGCAACGCTTTACATGGACAAAATGGAATCGCTGAAGAAGAAGTATCGCGGCCTGGAGTATGAAGATGAGATGGTCGGTTATCTGCCGTTCTGCACCTTCAACAATAACCCGCGAGCCGCGAGCATCGACACGCCGCTCCATGCGTTCATCCCTCGTCCTCACGTTGATCATCTGCATCCCGATGCGGTGATCGCGATTGCGGCTGCGAAGAACAGCGAGGAAATTACGAAGGATATTTTCGGTGAGGAAATCGGCTGGGTGCCCTGGCTGCGTCCGGGCTTTGAGCTCGGACTGATGCTCGAAGCAAAGTACAATGAGAATCCGAATCAGAAGGGGATTATTCTGGGCAGTCACGGCCTTTTTACGTGGGGCAATTCCGCGAAAGAAAGCTACGAAACGACTCTTGAGATTATTCAGAAAGCAACAGACTATCTTGCTGATAAGGCAGAAGACGCACCGTTCGGGGGCGAGATCAATCCGGCCCTGGATGAATCGGTGCGCGACAAGATCGCACAGGCGTTAATGCCGATTCTGCGGGGCAAATTGAGCCATGACCAGCCGAAGATTGGACACTTCAATGACTCGGACGTGGTACTCCAGTTTGTTGGTTCGAAACAATGCAAAGAACTCGCGGCGATGGGTACGTCCTGCCCCGATCACTTTCTGCGTACAAAGATCTGCCCTCTGGTACTCGAAGTCGATGCGGGAGAAATTACCGATACTGCTTTTCTCGAGCGAGTTGACAGCGAGTTCGAGGGCTATAAGGCGAATTACGAGGCGTACTACGAGCGGTGCAAACATGATAATTCTCCGGGCATCCGAGATGCCTACCCGATCGTGATTCTGGTGCCGGGTGTCGGGATGTTCACCTATGCGAAGGACAAAGCGACGGCGCGTATCTCCGGCGAATTCTATGTGAATGCAATCAATGTCATGCGCGGTGCCGCGTCGATCTCCGAATACATGGGCCTCCCCGAGCAGGAGGCATTCGATATCGAATATTGGCTGCTGGAAGAAGCGAAACTTCAGCGTATGCCTAAGCCTAAGAGCTTGTCCGGCAAGGTCGCAATGGTCACCGGAGGCGCAGGCGGAATTGGCCGCGCGATTTGCAACCGACTTTTGGAGGAGGGTGCATGTGTGGTCATCGCCGACTTTGATGCCGATGCAATGGCCAAGGCTATCGAAGATTTTGGCAGACAATACGGTAAGGACAACGTCGCAGGCAGTAACTTTGACGTTACGAATGAGGAACAGGTGATCTCCGAAATCGCATCCTCCGCGACAGCGTTTGGCGGCATTGATATTTTTGTGTCGAACGCGGGCATTGCGACGTCGGCCCCCTTTGAAGAAACGACGGGGGCACTGTGGCAAAAGAACATTGATGTTATGGCGACCGGGTATTTTCTGGTTTCGCGCGAAGCCTACAAAATGATGCAGGCCCAAGACCTGGGCGGCTCGATCATTTTCATCTCATCGAAAAACGCGTTAGTGGCTTCGAAAAACGCTTCGGCGTATTGCACGGCGAAGGCGTCCGAGCTGCATCTCGCGCGCTGTATTGCACTGGAAGGAGCGGCATACGGGATTCGGGTCAACACGGTAAACCCTGACGCGGTGCTGCAGGGTTCGAAAATATGGCAAGGCAACTGGAAGAAAGAGCGTGCCGAAGCATACGGTCTCAAAGAAGACGAGCTGGACGAGCATTACCGCAACCGTTCAATGCTGAAACGCTCAGTGTTTCCTGAGGACATCGCAGAAGGTGTTTACTTTTTCGCATCGGATAGGTCGGCGAAATCGACTGGTAACATCTTGAATGTGGATGCTGGTGTGGAGGGTGCATTTACGCGGTAAGCGTGATCGACTAGTTTCCCGATACCTCAAAGCGCACGGTTACTGTTTCGCCGGGCAGGAACGCGTTTTCGGGGACTTCGCCGATGAGGATGGGGAATCCGTATTCGGCGAAGATGGGGGTGGACCAGATGCGGGATGGGATTTCTTGGAGGCTAGTGCCTGCGCGGAGGACTTTTGCTGTTGCGACTCGGTCGGGGCGGCCGACGCTTCGGAGTTGGACGGGGGCGCCGGTTTTTATGCGGGCTGCGGATTGTTCGTCTATATAGGCCATTACGCGGGTGGAGGTGGTGGATTGGATGGTGAGCATGGGGGTGCCGGAGAGTACGGTTTCGCCGGGGCTGTAGTAGAGTTTTGCGATTTGGCCGCTGATGGGGGCGCGTAGGACGAGGGTGAGGCGTTGTTGTTGGATTTCTTGGCGGCGGGCTTCCTGGACCTTTAGTTCCTGCAGGTGGGGCTCAAGATAAAGCAGCGTATTCCGTGTTGGCTCCGAGGACTGGGCCTGACGTTCGATACGCCTCTGTGTCGATTCTTCTGCATTTTGTTTTGCGAGTTGCAGTGTCACCTGATTGGCTTTCAGTTCCTGCTCCAGTTCTTCGTAGCGCAGTCGAACATCATCATACGTACTGATATCCCCGATATCTTCCGAGACGAGGAGTTCGTGGCGCTCCATCTGAATCTTGAGCCGCTCAAGCTTTATCTGATCGGCCTCGACATCGACGCTTATTTCGAGATATTCGAGACGTGCCTGTTCTTCGTTCAACTGGTATCGGCGAAGATTATCCAACTGATCTACGGCGCTTTGTTCGATGTCATTCTCCAGACGTTTTCTTTCCACATCGAGCTCTGCGCGGATTTGGCCGAGCTGAGCCTCTTCGATTGCCAGCTCCGCAACAACGAGCGTGTCGTCCATCATGGCTACGATGTCGCCTTGTTTGATGGTGTCGAAGAGGTCTACGCGTAGGCTTCTTAAGATGCCGTCGCCTAGGGGGGAGACTGATACTTCGTTGATTTCTACGAGACCGATGGCGAATCGAATTCCGGTTTGGCGGGAGTTAAGGGTGAGGAATGCGGCGATGGCGAGGGCCCAGGTGAGGATGGGGATGATGCGTTGGCGGTATCCGCGGGAGCGTCTTGTTATGGCGATTGTGTTGACGCGTCTGTCGAATTTTGGGTTGCTCATAGTTCTCCTTGGTCTTCTTGAAGGACGAACGATACGTTGGAGATGCCTTCGAGTTCGCGTACTGCGCGTACGAAATCGTTTGCGAATCTTGTGTTTTTAAGATCGATTCGGTAGGAGAGTTCGCCTTCGCCGGTTTCTTGGAATCTCTGGGATACGACGAAGGATGCGCGGCAGTATTGTTTGAAGATGGCTTGGAGGAGTCCTTCTTGGAAGGTGTCTACGTGGAGTCTGAAGCGCATGAATCCGTCGCCTGTTTTGCGGCTGCCGAATTGGGTCCAGTGGAGGTATATGGCTACGAGGCAAAAAACGGCTGAGCCTAGGATGGCGAGTTGGAATCGGTGTGTGCCGGTGGCGAGTCCTATGATGAGGGTGAAGAAGATGTAGGAGGTGTCGCGGGTGTCTTTTAGGATGTTTCTGAAGCGGATGACGGCGAGTGCGCCGATGAGGCCGAATGCGATGGCGATGTTGTTGCCGATGACCATCATGCCGAGGCATAGGACGACAGTGAGGAGTACGATGGATTGTACGAAGGCGCGTGAGTAGGAGAGGCCTGCGTGGGTGTAGATGTAGAGCCATGCGGCGAGTTGGCCGAGGATGAAGGCCATGAGGAGGGCGAGGAGGGCTTGGTTGAGGGTGTGTGTGGCGATGGAGTCGGAGCCGCCGAGTAGGTTTGTAAGGGCTTCCATTAGGGGTTGACTCCTTCTTGCTCCGGCGTTGTGGGGATGGATTCTCCGTGGAGTGTTTTTACGCATTGGACGTATTTGGCCATGGAGGTTCTTTCGAGGCCGAAGCGTTGGATCATATGTTGGACGTAGTTGGGGTAGTGGTCTGTGAATTTTACTTCGAGTATGACGGGGATTTGGGGGAGGATGTGCCAGAAGGTGCTTTGGTCCCAGAGTTCATGGTTGTATTGGCGTGTGGCGATGCAGCATAGGTTTCGGTCGAAGGTGATGCGTAGGGGGTCGCCGTCGCGGGAGATGTAGGCTTCGCGGTTGTAGCGTACGGTGGTGCAGGGTTTCGCGCGGAAGGCGTCGTGTAGGGATCTGAAGTAGGAGAGGTCGTTGAAGGCTTTTCGGTTTTGGGGGTGCATAACGATTTCTTCGGTAATGCCGGTGCCTGCGAGGAGGGCTTCGATTTGTTCGGAGTGGATGGCTACGCGTGTTTTCAGGATGACGCGGTTGAGTCGGCGTTTTACTTCTGCAAATACTTGTGGTGATTCGGCGTCTGTGTAGCTTCGCAGACGTAGTTTGTATCTGTTTTGTTCGCCCATTTCTGATGACCAGTACATGGACATGGTGTCGTTGTCGAGGTATAGGCTGGTGACGGGGTATTCGCGGCCTTGGGGGTCGGGGATGACGTGGGGGTGGATGAAGTCGATGATTCCTTGTGCGGCGGTTTCGTTGATGATGTATTTGACTTCGAAGCGTTGGTTGACGGCGCTGCTGCGGGTGTCGAATGTCTGTCGTAGGGTTTGGATGCTCATAATTTGGTTTCCATTAGGGACCAGGGTACAGCCCTTCGGCTTGGAGAATACCAATCAAATATGACTCTCGGTCTGGAATCCAAGTTGTAGCAATGTGGTCGTTGAATGTTATTGAGCCAGGCAGAAGCGATTCCATTTCCGATTTCAAGACATTGTATCGCGTCGCCACGTTCTCGTTACTGAGTGCGCCCGTCGTATCTGTAAACATTTCCACGGCACGCGCGCTAAAGGCGTCTTTGAACGATTGGCTGACAATGAGGCCTTGATAGATTTC
>DTSJ01000282.1 GCA_012965445.1 Candidatus Hydrogenedentota bacterium | reverse complement strand
TTCGTTTCTAAATTGGAAAAGATATTGTCGTCGGTGACGCACCCGCCCAACAACATGGCCGAGACAATGATAGGGAACGAGTTTCGCCACTGCTGGCGAACATTGATGTTCCATCCGTGGAGATTGGTGGCAAATTTCACGTCGGTCTCCTGATCTCAAAAAGTTAGAATTTATCTTTCTGATTAGTGAGACGAACGGGATTGCAAATCCTTACACCCTTAGATCATTTTTTTTGGATATTTCTGTGAATACCCTATCGTTGCCTTGTCGCTGGCGACCATCGGGCCTTTAGCTTACGCGGGTTAAATCCCTTGCTCCGCCCGGGCGCGCTTAATGACCTCGATCACGCTTGGTTTAACGTACATCTGACGGTGAGCCGGTTCATCCCTATGGCAAAGGGCACAGAGGACCTCCAGGTTGTAGGGCAAGTTATCTGGTTTGACCCCATTCTTATGATGGACGTGGAGGAGGCTTTTGTTTTTCGAAAGATCCACCCGGCAACGCTCACAAGCCCAATTAGCCGCGTCACGACGCTTGTGAGAAATCTCTATCCAGTCGCTTGTATAACTACCTGATGGGAAGGTCTTGTCCGTGTATCTGGGTTTCACTTTAAAGTCAGTGGAATGGGTATCGAAGAACTCTTCAATGGAGAACGATCGCCAAATTTCTTTTTTTTGGTACGGGCCTTGCCGATCGTAGTGCTGGCAGTCCAACTCTCTGAGGCAGTTTCGACAAACTTTTAGCGGCGCTTCAATCTCTTCCGTCTCACCACTGAGATAGTCTTCTGCATCGACCAGAAACAGACCATCCTTACGGTTTGTCACCACGTAACGATCATAACGGTTGTCTTCACGCATTCTTTCGAGGGTTGAACACTTGTCCGCAATATGAAACCGCCTCGAGTTCTCGGGATCGTGAAGCAAGGTATCACGGTCCTGTCGTGTGTCCTTTATGTAGAGGAGAACGTGTTGACCTTTGTAAGAAAGAAGACCGTTCTTTGTCCCCTCAACTTCCTCAAGCTCAATCTCGATCCCTGTTTCACGCAGTTGGATGATGAAATCAGGTGCTTCTAGTGATCCCAGAGGACTTTCCCACAGTTGATTTGGGGCCCTCATTTTTCTCTTAGCTTCCTCTAAACCTGGAAAATGGACTATTAGGTTCATCGTGTTGTCTCCAAGATTCGAACCATTTGCTGCTTTGCATTGGTCCGAACACGGAATTCTACCCGCCTCGACAAGTCCTGGTCCTCCGAGCCATTTTCAATAATCACCTGGCTGCTTGAGAGACCATTCGCCGTAAGTTTTTTGATTATCCACGCCTTACGTGTTTCAACACTCGGCAGCGACAGGCTATAGGCAAGCACCTCTCGAGTGCGGCCCTGTGAAAGCTTCATGTTCTTAAAATAGGCCTCGTCCCTACTGCTGGTCTCAGCCCACTCAGACGATGTGTGTCCTTCGATCCGAACTTCGGCAATGTTTTTCTGAAACCTCCGAAGAACCTCAATATACCGAGGAAAAAAATCGGAAATGATTTCCTTGAACCGTTCCTTCAGCGTCACCTGCGCCGCATCGAATAGAACTTCTGGTGCCTTAAAGCGTATTGAAAGTGTTTTTCTGTCAAGGGAAGCCCCCCATTGAGGAAGGTCGTCTTTGAATTCTTCCCATAGCGCTCGGTAGAGATTTTCCTCTGCCTCCTGAAAATCGACGGCAATATCTCGAACGGTATCACGCTCTTCCTGCACCGGACGGATGTAGGTGATTGCAATGAACAAAAATATGACCATCAGTCCTGCCATCAAATCCGAGACGTAGATCCAGTGCTCGTCATCCAACTCGTTCTGCGCCGCAAAGACGTTATGCCGAACCATTTATGCGGCCTCCGCAATCTTAATGACGTCCCGCAACCTGTCCGTCAGGGGTGTGTAATCATCAACGAATTTTTTGGAAAGCGAGGCAAGGTGCCCCCCCATGAGCTCAACGACACGCCTGACCTCGTTTTGCATCTGCTGATCGAGCTCCTCTATTTGCTTCCCGAGAACGTCGTTGCTTTCCTCGATAGCCCTCCTGAAACCTTCATGCATTTGCCCAACGACGCCTTGCAATGCTTGGGATTGCTGATCGAGGACTGTGTGGATTTCGCTGGAGAGATCTCTGATGGCCGTATCCATAGCCCCTGACAACTGCGTTACCGCGGCATCTGTCTGATCTTTAAGCCCAGAAAAACCTTCTTTTAGGTCGCCGACGGCTTGCTCTTGAGTGTCCAGACTTTCTTCCATGGCTTCCATGAACCTAGCGACAGAACTTTCAATACCGTTCGTCATCAGTTCAAGTTTCTCTTCGATAAGAGGAAATGCCGTCGAGGCCTGCTCCTTGAGATGAGCGACCGCCTCAAGGTGGCCTTCCAGGTCATCGATCTGTACATCAATCTTATTAATCACGGTGCTGAGTGATTCCATAGCCTCCGGAATAGATCCCGTTTTTTCGGCGATCCTATTTAAGGATGCTTCCGCCGTCTCAATGCCTGAAAGAGATCGGTTAAACTGCATGCCCATTTCGCGGAGCTGTTCCTTGTATTGCTCTTGCCAAGTAAGTAGGGCGGCAACGGCTTCGTTAAGCTGCTTAAAATTATCTCCAAACTGTTCGTTCAGCTGGGTATTGAAATCGCGTATGACAGACTCAAGGGCATCGACCAGCGCCTTCGTATTGTTTTCC
>DTSJ01000281.1:726-2734 GCA_012965445.1 Candidatus Hydrogenedentota bacterium | reverse complement strand
ACATGCCGATACTGAATCGGCTGCTGTCCGAGCTTCCCATCGGGCAGGAAATCGAGTTGAGCATAATGAGAGACGGTAAGGAGAAAATTTTAAAGGTAACGCCCACCGAGCGCGAAAGTCGCGAGTCGAAGCAGTCGGAATTGAAAGAGTGGGGGATGACCGTCCGGAACATCACGTTTATGATGGCCAAGGAATTGAGACGGAAAAACCAGGATGGCGTATACATTACGAGTATTCGTCCCGGCGGCCCGGCCGGTGATGCAAAACCGAGTCTGATGCGAGGAGACATCATCGTCAATGTCGGCGAAACGTCCATATCGAGCCTGGAGGCACTGCGCGATGCTACGAAAAATATGCTTGTTGAGGGAGAGGAAACAACGTCGCTTCTCGTTACCTTCGATAGAAGGACTCAGACTTTTGTCACAGTAGCAGATGTGGGCATTCGGGAACTCAACGATCCCGGACTCGAAGTCAAGAAGGCGTGGCTCCCGATAGAAACCCAGGTACTCACGCGCGATATCGCTGAAGCATTGAACACCCCGGACCGGAAAGGCTTTCGAGTCATTCAGGTCCACTCCGAATCGACCGCCGAAAAGGCCGGACTTTTGGAAGGGGATATTATCTATCGTGTCGACGATGAACCTTTGACCGCGACCGAACCCGAGCACTATGAAGAACTTCCCGTTTTGATTCGCAACTATCGTGTTGGATCCACCGTAACGCTGGACATCGACCGGGCCGGCGAGGAACTTGCACTCGATGTCGAGCTGATTCGCGCTCCGAAGCTGCCGCGCGAGATGAAGAAGTATCGCGACGACAATTTCGAGTTTACCGTGCGTAACACATCTTTCACAGACGATGCCTCTGGACAGTGGGAGCCTGACGAAGTCGGCGTTCTGGTTGACGAAGTAAAACAGGGCGGCTGGGCTGCTATCGGAATGCTGTACAACAACGACATGATTCAGGAAGTAAACGGCACGGTCATCGATAATGTGGATAAGCTCAGGACGGTGATGAACGCTGTGGAAGACGATCAAACGGATGTCGTGCTGATAAAAGTATTGCGCGGTATCTATACTGTATACATCGAACTTGAACCACAATGGTCAACGGTCTAAAGGAATTGGGTATGACTTTTCAGTGCAAAAAACTTATCGCGGCAATGGTTATCGTTGGAGTCGCCGTCTGTGGACAATCCCCGGCGGACGAAGTGGCCCAACAAGGCCGAGCCATCCTGAAGCAATACAAGGATTCAGTCATTACAGTCGAACTCGTGCTGAAACAGATGTTTTCGTTCCCCGGTTCGCCTTCCGAGGAGATGGAATCAAAGGTGGAGTCTACCGGTACCGTAATCTCGGCGGACGGCCTTACTGTTGTTTCCCTGTCGGAAGTAGATCCCTCATCGGTGATGGAGGCGATGACCGCCGGAAATCCTCAGATGAACGGACTCAAAATGGATACAGAGGTACAGGACGTGAAAATGTTGATGTCCGACGGAACAGAAGTACCTGCGGAGGTAATCCTGCGCGACCGAGAGCTTGATATGGCCTTCATCCGTCCGCTCAAGAAAGCAGAAACTGCCTTTTCACACGTCAATCTCGAAGATCAGGGAACGCCGCTACAATTGGATCAGGTTATTTCGGTGAACAAGCTTGGAAAGGTCGCACGGCGCGCCCACTCGATTTCGGTCGAGCGAATCGACGCGATCGTGGTCAAACCCAGGACCTTCTACATACCCGGAAACGATCCTTCGAATACGGGACTCGGATCTCCAGCTTTCACGCTCGACGGAAAATTTATCGGTGTGTTCTTTATCCGTGCGATCAAGGCGACCGGCGGACAGGACAACGTAGCGGTCATTCTTCTGCCAGCCATCGATATTCAGGACGCAGCTGATCAGGCTCCCCCGTTTGAGTAGTCCCCACCGATTGACTATGTAGGATAATTATGCAGGGAGAAACTGTACTCATTACTGGGGGCGCGAAACGGCTCGGACGCGCGACCGCGC
>DTSJ01000281.1:0-697 GCA_012965445.1 Candidatus Hydrogenedentota bacterium | reverse complement strand
AAAGTGGATTCGATATAGTAGTCCACTACAACGAATCCCGCGAAGAAGCAGAGTCTCTCGTTGACGAATTAGGTGCGCTTGGTATCTCCGCCTGTGCGATACAAGCGACGCTTTCTGACGCTGACAGCTGTGCGGCACTACTGGAATCCTGTCGCGACGCAGCTGGCGATATCCACCATCTTGTGAACAACGCGGCCATCTTTCCCTCTGACACCCTTGATGAGCTCAGCATGGCATTTCTCGAATCGAACCTGTCGATCAATACAATGGTCCCCTTCTTACTCAGCAAAGGTCTTAGAGATGCCGGATCCCTGCGAAGTGTGGTCCATCTTCTCGATACCCGTATCACCGACTACGACGCGAAGCACGTCTCGTATCACCTGAGCAAACGCGCGCTGATGAGCCTGATCTCGATGATGGCGCTGGAATGGGCACCCGAAGTACGCGTGAATGCCGTAGCACCCGGTCTCATTCTTCCTCCCGAAGGAGAGGAAGAGGACTACTTGCAGGCGCTCGCACATACGAACCCGCTCCAGGCAGTTGGCGACGCCCAAGACATAGCAGATACCGTCCTGTTCCTGCTCAACAGTCATTTCATAACCGGACAGATCATTTATGTCGATGGCGGTCGTCATCTGAAAGGCAGAGTCTATGAGTGAAGTACCGATGGATATGTAGACGGTCTCGCAGGGCATCG
>DTSJ01000280.1 GCA_012965445.1 Candidatus Hydrogenedentota bacterium | reverse complement strand
AAATAGATTGAGGCTGAAGTTGTTGTTTGAGCGGGCGGAACTTCGGCCGATTCCGTTTTCGTCGATAGCGATCATTGTGACGGGTTTTTGGAACTGGTGCTGAAGTTTGGAGGCGACGATACCGATGACGCCCGGATGCCAGGACTCACTTGAGAGGACGATGGTGTGTTTCGAGTCCGGGTTATAGTTCTCTAGCTGCTCGAGCGCGCTTTGGGTTATATCGCGTTCTACTGCTTTTCGATTTTCGTTAATAGTGTTGAGTTCGGAGGCGAGGTAATAGGCTTCTTCGGGGTCGTCGGTGAGGAGGAGTTCGAGTGCGCTGCTGCCGCTGCCAAGTCGTCCGCTTGCGTTGATGCGTGGGGCGATCTGGAATGCGATGTCTTCGGCGCGGACTTGGCGGGGGTGAATCTTGGCTTTGCGTAGGAGTGCTTGTATGCCTGGTTGTTGACCGTTCTGGAGTTCCTGGAGTCCACGATATGTGAGGACACGGTTTTCTGCTAGGAGGGGCATGACATCGGCGATAGTGGCGACTCCAACGAGTGCGAGGTCTTCGGTGGTCTGATTCAGGGCGGTGCAGAGTTGAAAGGCGACGGCCGCACCGCATATATTGGCAAGGGGGGCATCGGCGTGGTCTCGTTTCGGATTCAGAATTGCGTGGGCTTCCGGTAGAGATTCGCCGAGGCTGTGGTGGTCGGTGATGATGAGGTCGAGATTATTTTCTTTGGCGAATTGGGACGACTCGTGGGCCATGATGCCGTTATCGACGGTGATAACGAGTTCGACGGCGTCTTTGAGGGCTTGTTCGAGGAGGGAGTTGTTGAGCCCGTAGCCGTCCTCAAGTCGATCGGGCATGGTAAAAGAGACGGATTCGACTCCGTATCGCTTCAGTCCGCGGACCATGATTGCTGTGGCGGAGATTCCGTCGACGTCGTAGTCTCCAATGATGCGGATGTGTTGACCTTTATCTCTTGCAAGAGCGATTCGCTGGACGGCGCGCTCCATGTCGGTGAGGCCGAAGGGATCTGCGAGGGGTGTTGCCATGGGGTTGAGGAAGGATCGGGTTTCGTCGGGTGCGTTTAGTTGTCTGGCGTAGAGAAGCTCTGCGAGTACGCCTTTGGTTTCGTTCGTGCGACAGAATTCCTGGAAAAGGGGGTAGTCAATTTCGCCTAAATGCCATTGGGTTTGGACAGGGGTGGGACTCATGACAGCTTCCGTACGTGGGCGATGATCGCGGCTTGTGCTTCGTCAAGTATCATGGCTGAGGTATCGATGATGAGGGCGTCGTATGCGGGCTTGAGTGGAGAGATTGCGCGGTTTCGGTCGTTTTCGTCTCGCGCATGTATTTCGGATTCGAGTTCGCGGATATTGAAAGGTATGCTTTTTCCTTCGAGTTCGCGTGCGCGACGGCGAGTGCGTTCTTCGAGTGACGCTTCAAGAAATATTTTGGCTTTTGCGTGAGGGAAGACGACCGTACCCATGTCTCTGCCTTCGGCGACTGTGGGTGCCTGGGATGCGATTTGGCGCTGTAGTGAGACCATTTTTTCGCGGACAGCGGGGATGCCGTCGAGGGATTTAATTGCGTTTGTGATTTCGGGTGTACGAATTTCGCGTGTAACGTCGATGGAGTCTACCTGGACGATCAGGGAGCCGTCGACATTTTTCATTTGGAGGGGAATTGAGTGGGTGGATTCAGTGAGGGCTTCTCTGTCAGTCATGTCTACTGCGTTGTGTATGGCCCACCATGTTGCAGATCGGTACATTGCGCCGGTGTCGAGGAATGCGTATCCGAGTTCACTGGCGATGCGTTTGGCGAGAGTGCTTTTTCCGGCACCAGCAGGGCCGTCGATAGTGATTACATTGGTGAGTGTCCGTGGATCGATGGATTGGTTCATGTGTGTGTTACTCGATTTGTGAAATTTTGTTTTCGGTGATCGAATATGATCTGATTCCACGAGACGCGGTGGTGACGTGTAGTCCGTCGCATTGTGTCTTCGAGGCATCGATGAGGTATTTATCAGTGCAGATGATGACATTTTGGTCGAAGACTCCTTTTGCTATTGGGGAAGGCTTGTCCTCTTCATCTACGGGCGGATCGAGATTGTGTTTAGTTTTGAGTTTTTGGCACAGTAGATCGTGTTCTTCGCTTAGTGTCCCGAGTAGGTTTCTGTATTTGAGCATCCTGTGTTTTCGCTGATCGATGGTTCGAATAACGTGCTGTATGAAATTTGTGCGAGATCGGCGCAGTACGGAGTCCTGATTCGATTTCCCTTTGGTGTTTTGAATGAGCATATTGAAAAGCTGAATTCTGCTCGCCGTTTCGGGATGCGCCTTTATGACATCGTTTTGTGCGAGGGATTTTTTGAACAGGTTCTCGGATTGACTGAGCTCATCGTTGACTCTTTCTTTTTCCTGCAGCCACCGTTGCTTCTTGGCATCGAGCTTATTCACTGCGGCGAATTCGACCGGATCGCGTCGGGACGGCGCCAGCGTCATGTTGTGAAGTGCTTTTCCTTCTTCTGCTAGGTCTTTGTCGAGTTCTGAATCATCTTTGATGCGGACGAGTTCTTCGTTGATTTCCTCCATTCCTCCGATGCCTTGAACAGTAGATTGTCGTTTTTCTCGTCGTCGCTGCTGTTGAATGAGTTCTATTCTTGCGTTGTGCGCGATACCGTCGATGCCGTTGATAATGCGATCGAGGAAGGATATGCGTCGTTGTTTTGTAGCAATTTCCACG
>DTSJ01000279.1 GCA_012965445.1 Candidatus Hydrogenedentota bacterium | reverse complement strand
AGGTTTTCATTAATTGATGCACGTGAAACTACGCGGCGTCGCGATAGTAGTTGTCCGTCCCGGAAACTCGTACTCGTTGGAACATAACGACTTAGGGTGATGCCCCACGGTAACGAAATTACCATAGTTGAGGCTCATTTGTTAGGCTTCCTCACGTCGGCGGACTACATCATCATTACGAAAGAAGTGCAGCATGACATCTGAAAACAACCGCAAATCAGTTTTCGGGAGGGACAGTCTGATGTGGGACAGGGGCTCTTGTGGGAGTCGGGTTGCACGAATTCCGCATTTTTCAGCTAACTCGACGATGAGTTCGGCGAGTTTGGGGCTGGTGTGACAGTGTTTGTGTCCGTCGAGATGGGTGGGCTTGATTCCGGCGTCCGTCAATTTTGTGATTTGGGCTTCTAGTTCGATTTCGACGTCTTTTCGTTTGGCCTGACCGAGATGGATTCTCTAGAGGGCGATCAGGAAGTTCCGGCGGAGAAAGAATGTTAGAAGGGGCCAGCAGGACATTCAAGTGCGCTATGTGCATATCTTGACAAAACACCCATATTCCGCCAATACGCCACGGGAAGAAAAAATGGGACAGAACCACGCGTACCATCACAGTACGCATGGCCCTATCCAGGAAACTCATACGAGTCGAGCCAATTCTTGTGCTACTGGAGGCTTACCAGGACAAGCACCATGCCCGTTTCCTTGTTTGTTGCCGTCATGGCCTTTCCAATGACAGCGCCCTGAGCCGAAGCAAAATCCTGGACCTTCGCCGCGTGACCCGGAAGCGCTGCAGTTGTCAGGAAATCACCGGGTGTAATCGCGGGGCTGTTGGGATCGACATGACACCATACGCGCCCTGTAAGTGCGACAGGATGATACCCTTCAGAGGCGTCACGAATATCTCCCAAGTGAATCCCGGCGTGCAGATCACCAGCGCCACTAATTATCCCGGCAACCTTGCGATCAAATGAACCTTCGCTCAGAATCATTTCACCAGGATTTTTCGGGTCAATACTCACCACCATACCACTCGTGATTTTTTTCGCCTCTGCGTTGACCTTAAAGCTTTCGGCCAAATCATTACCCGTACCACGAATCTCCACGACGGCAGCTGACATAATGTCGCCAACCGTGGCATTTCCGCCAAACGTAGCATCTCCTGAAAATTTGCCATCTCCTACTACATCCAGCATCTTGGTAGGAGAGACGGTACCTATCCCGACGCGGCCAGTACCACCTCTGACTATCATGCGGGATGTACCATTCGTCAAGACTTGAAGGTGGCCATCGTTCGTAAACAAGTCGATATAGCCCTCCAATGTTTCTATACGCATCCGGGTCGAGCCGGTCGTGGCGCTATACAAATGCATGCGCTGCGACGGCAGAGTAGTACCAAGCCCCAAAAACGTATTGCCTCCGCGCAGGGTAACTTGCGGTGTCCCATTGATATCCAAGCTGATATCACCACCGCTCGTGGATACTCCCTCTCCAGTCGTGAGAAACGTGAGGGCGGTATCGTTGATTACATGCTGAGCAACCGCGCCATGTGCGAGTCCGAAGAGAACCATAAGGACTACCAAAAAACGAGAAATACCGAGTCGATTCATTGTCTTATTCTCCTGTTCAATTCCATTCATTGTCTTATTCTCCTGTTCGATTCCATTCATTGTCTTATTCTCCTGTTCAATTCCATTCATTGTCTTATTCTCCTTTTGTTTGGCGAGGCCATCTCAAAGTACCAAGCGGGCGAACCCCAAATTCTGTTGCCGCATTTCGAGAGAACGCGGAATATTAACCGTAGATTTCACAATGCGCCTATCTTCACTTCCCCGCCCGGCGCCACCAGCCTAACGGGTTTATTGATTAGTACCGCGCCGTGGAAAACGGTGTCCGCGATCTCCACTGTCCCGCCGGAAGCCACGGCAGAGATGGCCGCCGTCAAGGAATTGACGGGCCGAGGGCCCTGAGTCACCTGAGAGTCAACAGCGGCCAGACGAACCCGAGAGGGGAGAGAAGCAAGGTCTGTTTCGGAAGCCGTGCCAGCACCGGACAGTAACTGATAATCGTCTGAACTACCAGGTTCTTTACTTCCGTTCATATTAGTTGCTACGCCGAGGCCCACTATTAGTGCGAGAAAAGCTACGGTAGCCAGGCCCACATACGCTCTTCGCCACGAAAGCCACTGGGCTCTAGGCAATGCTTCAGGCTGACTCGTAACTGCCTCAAGCCGTTCCTCCTTTATGCGCCTCATGACGGATTCCGCGGTCTTTTCTTGGAGTGCCGTCTCTGTTTTTCGTTCTTGTCCTATTGCCTGTAGAATTCCAGACCACTCAGCGTGAAGAGTCGCTGTTTTCTCGTCTGATTCCACTTTCTGGGCCACGCGTTCGGCCACTTTCTCCGATGCATCGCCCAGCAGGAATCCCACTATGTCGAGGTCTGTTACTTTTTTTCGAGCCATCATATACCTTTCCAGCAAGGCCTATCCCTTGCCGCTGCAAGTCACTACGTAGAATCTTCATGCCTCGGTGAAGGCGCACTTTAACAGTACTTTCTTTCACCCGCAGGCGCTCAGCGATCTCACGTATCGAACATTCTTCCCAGAGCCTCAAATACAAGACCACGTAAAGTTTATCAGCTAGTCGGCCTACTGAATCACGCAGATTCTCCTGCAAAATGCCCATTTCCGCCTCATTACTCGGCCCGGGCGCCGGATCGGCGACCTCACTGGCCACTAGGGGCGTCAC
>DTSJ01000278.1 GCA_012965445.1 Candidatus Hydrogenedentota bacterium | reverse complement strand
TCAAAGTCGGGCGCGGGAATCTCCACGACTGACAAGTTGGATTTCAGTTCCGGCATCGGAACACGTTTGAAGGCCCACCACTCGCCACCTTTAGTACCTATAAACGCCATTGAGAGGAAAACAGGTTTCGGGTTAATGCACTCTACCCGAACCGCACTGGTGCGAGTTGAAAGATGTACTTCGGGAATGGTCAACATACCCCCTCCGTCAACGAACTCGAACTCCCGGACAACTTGGGGATCGTAGATTGTCGTCTCAGGGACTTCGTCGAGTTCCAGACGAGTAATCGAGACATCGGCACGATCCTTCAGAAACACGACGTGGGCCGGAGGAAACAAGCGACCTTTCCCCGGAAGACCCCCGTTGACGTAATGGGAAACTAACCAAAATGGGCGTTTCAGAATCGCCGCTCCACTAACATTCCTAGACATGCTTCGATTGCGAGCGAAAAAAATTTCCTCGCCAGGGTTCGCGAGGACTCGTAGCGTATCGTTCAGAGGTAGCGGATCGTATCCATTCATCGCCCGTAGATTATGCCAGAGATGATAGTTGCCGAATGTCATTTTCATTGTACGACCTCGCCCGACATGAGTTTCCGGAACCGCTTCCAGAGTAGAGCGGTCCATACTGTAGGCGACGAAGTCCAGGTCGACTTCTGCGATAGCAAAACTGCATGCGACGGACTCCACGGTGAGGAGAGCGGGGATCGCGTAAGCAAACACGCGATGTCGGTGCGCCAGAACCACGCAAACCAGTACCAGTACGGGGATCAACATCCATCGAAAACTCCAAGTATCGAGATGTGCATTCGGCTCGGGAAGAAACGTGATTAGCATCACGCCGACCAAAGTAAGGACCACTAATCTTAGCCAGTGGGAACGATGATCGGAGTCCCCTGCCGCCTCGATGCCCAATCCCGCCAGAATTCCAAAAGGGACTACCAGTAGTATCGAACCATAAAATGACGAACTCGTCATCCCCGTGACGGATTTCAAGATATAGGAAATCGGCATCGGAGATCCCATATTCAGATCCAGTAGGAGGTAAAGAAATAGGAGATAGGTCGATTTCCGACCCGATAGGCGCGAAACGAATGCAGCGCACACTGCGATGAGCGCGCCGACATTGGGCGTTAGCATCTGAAAACTGAACAATGCCCCTATTCTGCGGATCGAATCCAAGGTCGGAGCTTTGATAAATACGTCGATGTCGGACCTCAAGAGAGGCCAATACGTAGCACTCGTTATCCCTATAGACTTCTCGAAATATTGATAATTCTCGGGCGCTCGCGCACTGAGACTTATCAATTCAGACGCGGGAAGAATGTGAGCAGAAGCCAAAAGTGCCCCTATGACCCCGAACGCCGCTATCATGAAGATCCAAGAACCATAAAATCGCACGGTCTGAAGATCATCACGCAAATTTCGGGTCCGGAGTGGCACATAAACGACGTACATGAACGTAGCGTATAGCGTGATTTGCGGAAAACCGACAATAATCTGATGGCCATACAAGAGCCCCGCAAAAACCAGCCAGCCCCATCGTCGTCGACTTTCGACGGAGTCCACCGACATTGCCAGGCAGCAGAGCACGGCAGGCGTCCACGCAGCCGAATACAAAAAATGCACGTTCGAGGTTACGCTGCCGAGCACGATACTGGAGAACCCGGTCGATACCGATACAACGAAGCTCGTAGTCTGTTTGAGTGATTCCTTTCTGGCGAGCCCGTACATTCCCAGCGAAAGCAACACAATGTGAAAGAGTGAAAGAACATGGAGTGATACGAGTGTATCTATCGGCGTCTGCACGTCGAATAGCAGAGAGCGAAGAAGGTTCGGCGGATAGAACAGCATGGCGAGCGGGTGGGCGGCTAATGGCATTCCCGAGTAGGTGAGAGAGTTCCACAACGGTATATCACCCTTTTGCAGATGACTGTCGATGTAGAACTGCATAGGGCCGACAAACCAATGTGTGTCAAGGCCGCCCGCGACACGCACACCACCGAAATTGAAGAGAAGCTCCGGAAATACGGACATGAATAAGCCGACCGTTCCGAATAGGAGCAAGGCAATTACACCGAGCTCCCGGTAAAAGTATTCGATATCGGGTGTATTTGATCTCGTCTTCAACGGCATGTAACCGCTACCTCTCGTTTTGCGATGCTTCCTATTCGAGTAAACGGACGATTCGTACCGACACGAGCCGCTCCATCATGCATGTAACTAGATTTCCTTTCAACCTCGACACCATCTTGACTCCACCAATAAAGTAGGGGGTAAGTCGAAGCGAAAGACAGGAACGTTAGACGGATAATTGCAAGTACATGAAGTTCGGGTTTTTGATTCTCCGGGAACCCAATAAACTCAGAGATATCGGCTTTATTCTCTGGCCTTTTCTCTGTACCGGAAACTTGCTTGTCAGCGATTTCTATTGGATACCCTCTCCAATTTGTAATTTCAGTATCCATACTGCCAATTAACTCGTCGACTACCTCGATCAGAATAACCACAGAAGGATCGACACTGACACGAATCTTGCAATAACGCTGTTCTCCATGCGGCTTCCCTCCTCGATTCTCTCCCGATTCAGCTTATCACAATTTGATTCGCTGTGACTAGTCTGCTTTCGAAACGACTATAACACTGGTGCATAAAAAAGCTGAATTGGTATCACGGTCAATAGGCCAATCCCCGCAATACCTGATTCATCATCTCTCCAGTTCACACCCAGCTTGAACACGCCG
>DTSJ01000277.1:4630-10004 GCA_012965445.1 Candidatus Hydrogenedentota bacterium | reverse complement strand
CGAAGTAAACGGCGAGCAACTGCAAGCCCTTGCCCGCCTCTACACGATCACCGGCAATCCCAAATATCTCGAATACTCTATCCGCATCGCGGACTACTACTTCTCCAACGACGATTTCGAGCCCAAACGCCTACGCGATCACGGCTGCGAAATCATCGGCGGACTGGGACTCCTTCAGGCGGTCCTCACGACAGCCTACCCCGCAAAGGCGAACGAGTATGCGAAAAAACTAAAAATCATGTCCGACACCATCCTGGAAAAAGGGTGCAACGCAGACGGAATAATGTACAACCAGCTCAACGAGAATCACGTCCCCTCAAATCTCAGCGATGGCTGGGGATACAATTACGTCGGATACCTGGCGTACGACATGGCCATGAACACAGACCACTACACAAAACCCATTACACAAACGCTACAAAATCTCGCGAAGCCGCAATACACAAATTACAGATGGAAAGGCGAATTCATCGACGGATACGCAGACTCAATCGAAGGCGGCATCTACCTCCTAAACCGTGTCCCCGTTGAGGAAGGCTTCGACTGGGTCAATCAGGAAACTCGAAACAACGTAGTCGACCACCCCACCCGACTCGAAAACGGCGAACTCTGGGGCACCATGAAACTCCAGGCAAACGGAGTTCGCACTACAATCATGCAGGCCCTCATGCACACCCAAGGCCTCATCGCCAGACCCTGGATCCAGGGCCTAGAACTAGGCGCAGCTCCAACCAAAGACGGCGGACTCGCCATCATCCTAAAATCCGAATCCGACTACCAGGGCAAAATAGAATTTGACATCCCCCGCCACCGACTCTACTTCGGCTTCAAAAAAGACTGGCCAAGAATGAACACCCTCCCAGAATGGTTCGCCGTGGAGCCTGAGAAAAACTACATCGTCCGAAACACCGAAACCAATTCAAAACAAATATATACAGGGCAACAGTTGCATCAAGGGCTGGAGGTCACAGTAGATTCTAATCCGAATTTCCCATATGGAAAAGGGGACATTAGGTTCCTCTTCTTCGTTTAAACCTATAAATAAGGGACGCTCTGTAGCCCGACTCCAAAACTCGGGGGAATCCAATGGGTGAAACGAAAAAGAGCTGTGCCCCGCAATTAATCATCCGCACCGGTATCATTGAAGTTTCGCGATACAGTCAAAAGTACGATATGCCATGGCTGCAAAATGAAACTCATAGAAACTCCCGATGTTCGAATGCACAAAAGGAGCAATCATCCCTGATTAAACGCAGGAAATCAAGAGGCCGAGATTTCCTGCTCAAAAACGTATATGCTCGTTATTCAAAGGGTACAAAGAGTTAGGCTGAGTTTTTTGACCTTACGCGACTACGGCAAAGAAAAGTGCCAGAGCGCATTGGACACTTGTATCGATGGGGAGCGTCAGCCCAAGAAGCAGGAGAGGGAAGACGACCATAGCGACATCTCCGTTTGTATCGATGAAATCGCGACGCAAAAAATCATCCGGATTCACATGGTGTACTCTGAACGGGCGGAGCAGTCTCCGTCCCAGCACGGGCATATTCTCGCTTCCCCAAGTGTCTGCAAACCAATGGATCATTCCGGACATGAAATCTGTGGTCAACGCTCCAGCAACGATTACCAACGGCGTCCACCAGACCAGCATGTCCGGGAGAAATACAAACCGATTCCCGAGGGCGATCACCATTCCTACCGACACGGTGATACTCGCAAGCTCAATGAAGCGGGTCACAGGGCCCATTTCGTCGTGCTGTGGACCGGAATCTACCATTCCTAAAGTATACCAAATCTACTTTTATGCGGCGAAAATACTTCACTTCTTGCTGACCGCCTCAGTGGAACACTTTACAAAACGAAGAGAATTGTTCGCTTACTCCGGCTCTTTCCACCGCTTAGCCTCGATGCTATCCCAAGGCTTCAAACTCCCCCGCCAAGTCCTCCACGATTCCCGCATCCCCGCAAGCCAATCCCCATACACAGAATCCCCCGCCAGATTCTCCATCTCAAGCGGATCCTCTCCAACGTGATACAACTCCTCAAACACAGGCTCCGCATCAACATACCGAATATACTTCCAATCCTCCGTCCGCACCCCTTCAGATGCCGGAATAAAGTCCTTCCGCTCACGGGCAAAATGATGCTCGTAATACCAACTCGTCCGCCACGGCACCGATGAATCGCTCGTCACCGGACGAACACTACGTCCCTGCATCGAATCCGGCGCATCAATCCCCGCGAAATCCAGCACCGTCGGTGCCAGATCAATATTCAGCACAGCCTCCTCCGCCGTTGCTCGACGGTTCCGCGCGCCGGGACGCGGATCATAAACGATAAACGGCACACGAATAGACTCCTCGTGCATAGTCCACTTTCCAGCAAGCCCCCGCTCCCCCAGGAAAAATCCGTGATCCGAAGTAAAAATGATCACCGTGTTGTCCGCTATGTTTTTCTCCTCCAACACCTTCATCAATCGCCCGATCACAATATCGATCCCGCTGATCAAGCGATAATACCCCTTCACCGAAGTCTGATGATGCTCATAATTAGAAAATCGTCTCACCCATCGGTTCCGTCCCTCCGAAACCCGCAACAGATCCGGCTGCTGATTATAGAATTCCTCAGTCGCACTCTCGGCCACCGGCATCGTATCATTCATATACAAATCTTCATAAACCGGATCGAACAAAAACTGACGCGGATCATTGTCCTGCACGTGCGGTGCCTTAAAACTCACCGACAAACAAAACGGCTTGTCCGCATCCCGTTCGCGCAAATAATCCACCGCGTTGTTCCCAATCATCTCAGTCATGTGGACCGTCTCGCCCTCAACATCATTAAAATACTGGCCCTGTCCACCGAAGCCCTTGAACACGTCGAACTTGTCCCTCGGTAGCACATTCCCCACGCCCCATTTCCCCACAAATCCCGTATGATACCCCGCCTCACGCATCAGCGCAGGATAACTCTGCGCAAAAAGAGCGCCCGGCAGCACCGTAGCAAAATCTTCAATCCCGTGTGTACTCGCGTACATCCCCGTCAACAAACTCGCCCGACTCGCACAACAAATCGCAGTCGTCGCAAACGCATTCGTAAACCGCGTCCCGCCCTTCGCAAGCCTATCCATGTTCGGCGTCTGAATAATCTCATTTCCCGCACACCCCATCGCGTCCCAACGTTGATCGTCCGTCACCAGAATGAGGAGGTTAGGTGGTGCGGCGATGGCTGAGATGGAAGTCAGTGCTAGAAACGCGGCAGCGAATGCAGGAACAGATGTCTTTGGCAAATGTCTAAACGTCATTGGGGTTTGCTCCCTATGGATTGCAAGGTTCTTTCGATCCATTGCGTTACTTGTTCGTCGAGAATGTCAAGAGGAAGTGCTCCGTTTTTGAGGATGGCATCGTGGAATTCGCGGATATGGTAGTAGCTGGCGAGCTCTTGTCGAGCGCGCCGACGGAGCTCCATAATCTTTATCATCCCAATCTTGTAAGCCGTCGCCTGCGAAGGCATCACAATATAACGCTCGATCGCATGAATACAATCTCCCTCCGGATTCGGCGTATTCTCAACCAAATAATCGATCGCCTCCTGCCGCGTCCAGCGTTTGTGATGCAGCCCGGTATCCACAACCAGCCGGGCCGCACGCCAAAGCTCCATCGCAAGGCGCCCGAAATCAGAGTAGGGGTCCTGGTACATGCCCATTTCCTTGGGCGAAGTTTCGCTGTAAAGTCCCCATCCCTCAATGTACGCCGTATATCTGCCATACTTCCGAAACTTCGGAAGGCCTTCCAGTTCCTGCGCAATGCTGACCTGCATGTGGTGTCCCGGAATCCCCTCATGATATGCCAGAGCCTCCATCTGATACAAAGGCATATCAGCCATATCCCGAAGGTTCGCATAGTAAGTTCCCGGCCGAGATCCGTCCGGTGCGGGCCGTTGGTAGAAGGCCTTCCCTGCGGATTTTTCGCGGAATGCCTCGACCCGTTTCACGTCGATTCTGGCTTCCGGCATGGTGAGGAACATTTCGTCGAGTCGTCCCCGCATGGTATCGATGATTGCCGTAGCTTCGTCGAGATACTCCTGTTTTCCGGCTTCAGTGTTGGGCTTGAAGAATTGCGGGTCGGTACGCGTGAAATCGAAAAATTCGGAAAGTGAGCCTCTGAATCTCACCTTATTCATAATGACACGCATTTCCGTGTGGATGCGATCCATTTCTGCGAGACCGAGGTCGTGAATCTCATCCGGCGGCATATCGGTCGTCGTCGTCCACTGCAGCGCCTTGCGGTAATAAATATCCCCCTCAGGAAATTTCCACGCTCCGTCCTCGTCCGTCGCCCGTTCCTCAAGATCCGTCAGCGTCTCAATCAGCTTCCCATACGCAGGCTCCACATGCTCCAGCAGCGCCATTCGCGCCTCTGCGATCAAACGCTCGCCTTCGGCTTCGGGAATGGTTTCCGGCGATAGTTCTGCGATTTTTTCACGCAAATCTGCAAGCAGCGTACTGTCCGACCCGGTCTGCGAAAAAGGCTCACCCCGAATAACGTTCGCGCAGGCTTCAATCACCGCCTCAAAAACGAACTTCGGCGCAATAATTCCCAAATCTGCCTGCTCATTGATATTGACGATCAGCTGATCAAACAATCCTTCGATTCCCTCAAGACGCCTCACATAGTCCTGCGCGTCTTTAAGCGTACTAACGCGATGCGTGTTAATCAGAAACGACGGTACGCTCGCGTGAAGTCCGCGCATCTGTGTGGCCAAATATCGGTACTTCCGCCACGGGAACCGCTCGATGTATTGCTCGGCCTGCTCCTCAAACAGACGATAGCTGATCTTCGCCTGGTCATCCAACTTCCCATAATCAAACTCGCTCCGAAGTCGCGCAAGGCCCTCCACATTCATCGAAAACTCCCGCGTCACCGCCGCTTCCGAGAGATCGTCCCATTTGTCATAGTCCTTCTTGATGCCCAGAGAAGACTGATACATCGGGCTGACATCCAGTATCCGTTGAAAAGACTCCTCGAAAAATTCATTAAGCCGGTCACTCTCAGACTGCCCCTCAGCGCGCGCCCCGGCAAGCAGCGTCAACCCTAGCACCAGCATTTTCAAACTCACACTCTTCACCTGTTATCTCCTCGCTTCGTCCCGATTCATCCACATCTTTCAACGAATATGCACTAAACACAATCTCCTACTTTACAGCCTTTACATTTTCGTTTCCAGTGTATTAGAATTCCGCGATTCCGAGGCCAAAACTAATCAACGAAACGTGACCTGGAGAAACCGATGACACTGAATTTATTCCCTCGATATGCCCTCACAACACTCGCCACACTGATGCTCTGTTCCACCACCTGGGCGCAGGAACTGGAGG
>DTSJ01000277.1:1648-4620 GCA_012965445.1 Candidatus Hydrogenedentota bacterium | reverse complement strand
TGGACATTATCGAGTCCCTTGAAAAAAGAGTCTCCGCTCTCGAAAAGAAAACCGGCTCGCAGGAAGCCCCTGCTCAAAATCCCGCAGAAGTCCCTTCGCAATCCCCTGTCGAATCGAGTCCCCCTCCCGCCCCCGACGGAAACGACCTGCGCGTATACTGGAATGAAGGTCTGCGCCTCGATTCTAACAACGGCGCATTCAAACTCAAAATAGGCGGACGCATTCAAAACGACTGGGGCTTCTTCGGCGAAGGCGACGACATCCAGTCTTCAATCGGTGATTCCATGGACGGTACGGAATTTCGCCGCGCGCGCTTCTTCGTAGGCGGCACCTTCTACGAAAATTTCGAGTTCAAAGCCCAGTACGATTTCGAAGACGGAGTCGCCGACTGGAAAGACGTATGGATGTCAGCCAAAAACGTCCCTTACTTCGGCACGCTCAAAGTCGGGCATTTCAAGGAACCCTTTGGCCTGGAACAATTGACGAGCTCCAAAGACATCAGCTTCATGGAACGCTCGACAGCTGATACCTTCGTGCCAAGCCGCAACACCGGAATCGCATTCTCAAACAGCGCCACGAACAAACGCCTCGCCTACTCCGCAGGACTTTTCCGCGAAACAGGCGCATTCGGCGAAAGCCAGTCCGACAGCGGCAGCATGAACGTAACCGGGCGCATCAGCGGTGTCCCGCTCTGGAACGAAGACGGCGACCACTATCTGCATCTCGGTGCCGCAGCCAGTTTCAAAAATATTGACGCTGCCTACACGCCGGGTACCGAAGCCGAAGCGCACATGGCGCAGGATCTCGTCGGCGTTACAGGTCTGGCAGCCAACGACACCAACCTCTATGGCGCAGAAGTCGCCTACGTCCGCGGTCCTTTCTCCGCTCAAAGCGAGTACATTCTCGCCGATATCGATGCACTGTCCGGCTCCAAAGATGCTACATTCGACGCCTACTACCTCATGGGCAGCTACTTCATCACCGGCGAACACCGACGCTACAAACTCGGCTCAGGCGTCTTCGACAAAATCAGACCCAAACGAAACTTCGGCTTCGGAGAAGACGGCGGCCCCGGAGCATGGGAACTGCTCATTCGATACTCGCAAATCGATCTCGAGGACAGCGGTTACACCGGGGGCGAACTCACAGACCTCACCCTCGGCGTAAACTGGCACCTGAACCCGAACATGAAAGTGATGCTAAACTACATCCACGGAGAACTCGAAGACGGCCTCCTCGGAGTCGGCGAAGAAGATGACATCGACTACATCATGACCCGCTTCCAGGTTACGTGGTAATTCTTTAGCCCGCAACCTTAGCCATCAACTCGCCCAGCGCGTCCCGCATCGGATCAGCATCCTCCGCGCAAAACCCAAGATGCAGATGTCGTCGCCAACCCTCGGCAATCTCAAAACATCCCGACATCACCCCCACCTCGCGCGCCATGTCCTCCATCGTAGTCAGATAACTGTCCAGTCCCTGCGATTCATCCAGCCATTCCTTCTGACTCCTGTGACACGCCAGCGCCTCCCGTTTTCGCCCCAGCGTCGCGGAAATATCCACGTAATCGTTCGCGCGTATCGTCTCGCCCAACGGCCCCTTCAATCCCCACGGCAGCGCATGATACAAAGTCACCTCATTGTCGATCGGCTCTACAGGCGGATCACACACGAAATTCCGCATGCCCCGCGTGAACGCACCGCTCACAGCCAGACGACACGCATTCATATGGTCCTCCATATAATCCTGCGGAGATTGTGCAAGCATAATCGTCGGCGCGACCTCACGTACAATCGCCGCCACCTTGCGAAGCAACCTCTCCTCGTAAAAAATCTCCAAATCATTCGCGATCGGCGCATGAAACGTCGCCCCCATCACCTCAGCAGCAGCCCTCGCCTCCTCAGTCCGCCGCGCCGCTGTCGCCTCCCCGTCCTCTGTCGCAGATCCGCAAGACCCATTCGCTACATTCATCACATGCAGCTCATAACCAGCCTCCCCAAGCAGCAGCAGCGTCCCAGCCATCATCAACTCAATATCGTCGGGGTGCGCCACAATCGCAAAAGCCGTCTTCATATTCTGTGATCCTCTATTCGTCCGTGAAACCAGTCTCCGAGTATATTTTCCCCTCCAGAAAATATCAAATGACTCCATCGAAAAGAATTTGATACTCTCCAACCCATACCATCAACTCACACGAGGGAATACCATGAGCGAAATGAAAGTAGGCATCGTCGGGACAGGTTGGGTATCGGGAGAACACATCACCGCCTTCGAAACGAACCCGAATACCAAAGTCGTCGCACTCTGCGGTCGCACCGAAGAAGGAGCACACGCGAAAGCCACAGAATACAACCTCGATTGCGAAATTTACAGCGACTACGAAGAAATGCTCTCCCATCCCGACATCGATATCATTTCAATCGCCTCCCCCCCCAACGTACACGCCCTTCACGCTGTCGCCGCAGCAAAAGCTGGCAAACATCTCCTCCTCGAAAAAGCAATGGCGAACACGCTCGAAGATATCCGCGCCATTCGTGACACCGTAGCCGATGCAAAAGTGAAATCCGTAGTCAGTTTCGTACTCCGATGGAACCCCCTCTTCGAGATTATCAAGCAACAGCTCTCCGAAGAAAATATCGGCAAGGTCTTCTACGGCGAAGTCGACTATTTCCACGGCATCGGCCCCTGGTACGGTCAGTTCCGTTGGAACATCAAAAAGGAAATGGGCGGTAGCTCACTACTCTCAGCAGGATGCCACGCCCTCGACGCATTGCGATGGTTCATGGGCGGAAAAATCGTCGAAGTCACCCAATACAAAACACGCGCCATAACCTGTCTTCATTGGGCAACGGTGGCCTCCCAGTGAAGTGCCAATCACCTGGAACCCAATCTGTACCGATGTCAGTCTTCACTAGCTCATGTCCATACATATCAGCTTGGCTAGTCCAGTTCGGAAATGGATGTGGTTGCGT
>DTSJ01000277.1:0-1638 GCA_012965445.1 Candidatus Hydrogenedentota bacterium | reverse complement strand
CCTACGAATACGACCCCACCACCGTCACAATCCTTAAATTCGACGACGGACGCATCGGCAAAGTAACCTCCTGCATCGAATGTATCCAGCCCTACGTTTTCAACATCAATCTCGTCGGCACAGAAGGCTCCATCCGCAACAACAAATTCTTCTCCCGCAAAAGTTACCCCGGCCAGACCGACTGGGTCGAAGTCCCAACTATTCTCCCCGACAGCGGCGACGTCACCGAACACCCCTTCCAGCACGAAGTCGATCACCTCGTAGATTGCATCCAAAACGACGTAGAATCCCACACAAACATCGCAGACGCATACATCACCCACGAAATCGTCCTAGCCGCAGACCGTTCCGGCGAAGAAGGGAAACCCGTATCACTCCCCTTGGACTAACCCGCACGACTAAGGATAAATCGACTTATAGGTCGCATAGCGCGCTAGAATCCGCTTCACATAATTCCGCGTCTCGCTAAACGGAATCTTCTCAATAGACTCCGCCAACGGCATATCCGGGTTGCGCCGCCGCCACTTGTCGAAATTCCCCGGCCCCGCATTATAAGAACCCAGCGCAAAAGCAATGTTCCCGTCCGAGCGGTCCAGCATACGCTTGAAATACACCGCGCCCATCCGCAGTGAATGGCGCGGCTCATCCAGACGCTGCGACGTATTCCTCGATACAGCCCTGTCCGTATCGCCAAGCCACTTCACCGTCCGCGGCATCAGCTGCATCAACCCCTTCGCGCCCGCGCGATCGCGCAGCACGAATCTTCGCGTAAGGCGCCAAAACGGGATCAGTCTTCGCGTCTTCCAGATAATGCACAATCGCGTCCGCATGACGCCCGATTCGAGCCTTCTCATACCCCGCAAAAAAACCGCTTCACCCGGAAGTGTGCCGCTCGCAATCGCCAGGACTATAGGGACTACAAAATTCATCGCCCCATTCTACCACTTCCGTTCTTCAACCCGAAAGAACCCCACAAACTATATCCCCTCTAACGCCGTAAACGGTATCTGCCAGGCCCGCACCCGCTGTCGTTTCCAAGTATACGAAACCGAGATCCCGTCTTTCGTCTTCACGATCGCCGGATACGAAAATTCCCGCCTCGGCTCAGACTCAAGACTCGCAAAATCCTTCCAGGTCTCCCCGTCATCGTGCGACACAGCAATGTTCAAAGGACTGCGACCCCCGCGTCGACCCGTCGGATTGTAGACCAGAAATACACGCCCGTCATCCACCCGCACAGCGTCCACCCCGCTGCTGTTGTTCGGCAGTCCGCTCTGACCCAAAGGCGACCACGTCAGCCCCCCGTCCGCAGAATCTGATCGCGCCAAAAATCCCGACGTCGTGCGAAAAAATGCCCGAACATGCCCCGGCTTCCATTCCCACATCGTCGGCTGAATCGCGCCGCGGCCCTTCAACACATCTCGATCAATCGCAATGTCTTCCGTACGCGTCCACGTCTTCCCAAGATCCGTAGAGCGATCGAAAAACGGGTCCCACCCGCCCAGTTCCGTCGAGGCCCCCGCCAGCCACGTCCCGTCCGGAAGCAGAATCGGCTTGTTCTTCACAGGCCCACGACCACCCTTGTCGCCAGCCACCAATTCAGTAGCCTCGGACCACGTCTTCCCGTCATCGGTACTC
>DTSJ01000276.1 GCA_012965445.1 Candidatus Hydrogenedentota bacterium | reverse complement strand
AAGATTGGAGACCGCTATGAGTATTGCAATGATCAGTTTGGCGTGCGTAGCCTGTATCGTTTGCTGCGTCGTTCTTGGGAAGGCATTTTTTTAGTGCCGTTCTCGTGGATAGTCGTACTCGATTCCACGATTCAGAACTCAGGTTCCTCCCACCAAGGGAAAAACTCGGGCAGGTCTTCACTGACCCGTCCGGGAAATGCTGGCTTGCGTTTTTCAAGGAAGGCCGTAATTCCTTCCTTGGCATCAGGCGAAACACCCAGTGCATTGATCCCCGCCGTATCGACTCGATGCGCCTCGATGGGATGACTCGCGCCCAGCATCCGCCACATCATGTGCCGAAGTACGGTGTTCGATATCGCTGAAGAGGTCTCCGTCATTTCGCGGGCCAACTCGCGCGCGGCTGGCATAAGGTCCTCCGGTTCGTGCAGACTTCGGACGAGTCCCGCGTCCAGTGCTTCCTCAGACCGAAACACCCGCGCCGTGTAGCACCATTCCAGGGCCTTGCTGATGCCCACGATACGGGGTAAAAACCACGAGGAGCATCCTTCTGGGATAATTCCCCGACCAGCGAATACGAATCCCATCTTGATATTTTTGGCAGCCAACCGAACGTCGGCCGCAAGCGGAAACGTCAGCCCGACGCCGACTGCTGGTCCGTTAAACGCCACGATGATTGGTTTGAGGCTGTTGAAGAGGCGCCGCGACAGCTCGCCGCCTCCATCGCCCACCTTCTTCTTGGCAATCGCTTCTTCGTGACCTTCCCAGGTGTCGGAACCCTTCGAGAGATCCGCGCCTGCGCAGAATCCCCGGCCCGCGCCCGTGATGATGACTGCGCGCACGTCATCGTCCGCATCGGACATATCGAAGGCCTTGCAAAGATCGTGGAGCATCTCGCCGGTGAATGCATTGAGCTGGTCCGGTCGGTTGAGCGTGATGGTCAGAATATTGTCTTCGACTTCGTAGAGAATCGTGTTGAATGACATGATGTACTCCTTGTTAGTGTCCGCGTTCTTCGGGCGTCATATACGCCTTGCCCGTCGCGTTCATGATCAGTCCACCGTCCACGGGCAGAACTTGCCCCGTTACGAATGCCGAGTCCGGTGTAGCAAAAAAAGTTACTGCGCCGGCGATGTCTTCAGGTCGACCAAGACGCCGCAGCGGCACACGACCGGCGAGGCGCCCACGCTTTTGTTCATCATCGCCGACGCCCAGCATACGAGTATCAATAGGTCCGGGCGCGATGGCGTTCACGGTAATTCCATAAGCGCCGAATTCGTGGGCGCACGAACGCACCATTCCGGTAACGCCTGCTTTTGATGCGTCATAGGATACGTTCCATGCCGTACCGCGCAGTGCTTGGACGGATGCGGTGGCGATGATCGCCCTGTGTCCTGTTGATTCGCGCATGATAGGGAGTCCGGCTTGTATGGTACGAAAGGCACCCGTGAGATTCACCGAAATCGTCCTGTCCCATACTTCATGGGAACAAGTACTTCCGAGCGAGTGGTTGGCGATACCCGCATTCGCATGGAGCACATGCAGCTCGCCGAATTCCGACTCCACAATGTCGAAAGCGCTCTTCAGGCTGTTGTCGTTCGTCACGTCGAGCTCCACAGGGATACACGCGGATCCAATCTCATTTGCCGTAATCTTGAGGCCGTCCGTATCGATATCCATCGCTGCGACCCGCGCGCCTTCCGAAGCGAGTCGAATCGCGACGGCGCGTCCAATTCCATTTCCTGCGCCCGTGACCACGGCGCATCGTCCTTCTAATCGTCCCATTCTAGTTTCCTTTCACTTTCAAGTAATGTCGTGTATTCAGATTCGCTCTTTAAGGGTTAAAGGAGAGCGCCGTTTGACGCTGTATCTGAGGTGACTTTCAGGAAGAAGCCTGAAGCCAGTCGATTGCGCGCTTTTGCAGAGTTACTTTGTCGAATTTCCCCGATGCTATTCGCGGCAGCGGTTCATCCACGAACAAGACGTGGCTCGGCGCTTTGAAGGCGGCCAGCTTTGACCGGACATGCTCCTGTATTTCGGCTTCAGAGGCGTCGGCACCCTGCTTGAGATAAACCGTCGCGCAGACGATCTCGCCGAGACGGTCGTCAGGCGCGCCATGTACCGCCGCTTCGTTTACGGCGGGGTGTTCGTATAATACGTATTCGATTTCGCCGCAGGCGATGTTCTCGCCGCCGCGAATGATGATGTCTTTCGCACGACCAGTGATGAATACGAATCCTTCTTCGTCGATATGCCCGATGTCCCCTGACCGCATCCAGCCGTCGATCAGTGTCTCTTCGGTCGCCTCGGGCTTGTTCCAGTAGCAGCGCATGTTTGCGGCAGACTTCATGCAGATTTCGCCGTCTTCGTTCGTACCGAGTATGTTTCCTTCCTCGTCGCGAATCTCAAGCGATACCAGCGGCGGGCTCGGACGTCCTACAGAGTTTGGACGACCGATATAGTCGTCGCCGCCAATCGTCGTCCCAATAGCGTTAGTTTCTGTCATGCCGTAGCCCGTTCCCGGCACCGCCTGGGGGAGATGTTCCTGCAGCAGTTTTACATGCTCCGGCGGTCGTGCTGAGCCTCCTCCGCCGATTTTGGTCACGGTGCTCAGATCTCTTGAGTGCAAGTCGGGAGAATTTAGTATTTCCCCGATCATCGTCGGCACGCCCTCGATCGTCGTGAGTTCCTCGCGTTCAGCCAGTTCGAGCGCCATCTCCGCGTTCCATTTATACATCAGCACCAGTTTGCGGCCCGCGCGATAACTCAAAAACTGCATCGTAT
>DTSJ01000275.1 GCA_012965445.1 Candidatus Hydrogenedentota bacterium | reverse complement strand
GCCAAAAATCTCGACCTATTATCTGCTTCACTTCGCGACGTTTCTGAATCCAGCTCTGACTTTTCGCTCACGTGTACTTGAAAAACTCAATTTATGTTGGTTTCATCATAGAATAATCATCATGATCCTATGATGAACTCGTCATTTGCTCATTTCCGCGCACTCCAGGTCAAAAGTAGATGACCGCCGAGAGCAGGACTTTATGTTCCAGGACATCTTCTTCGAAGTCAAGCACTCTCGGCACAACGTCAGTATTCACGCCGTCACCTTTTCGCAATTGGTAAGCGATATCAAAATTTACACGCTGACGTATGAGCAGGCCCGCGCCCAGAGTGAATCCATAAAATGAGTCAGGTTCGCCGTCACCTTTAGAAACCGTAAATCCTTGCCTGCCCGATGCTGGCTCTTCATCGTAAAAAAGACCGCCGCGTAATGTCCACAGATATTTCAATTCACTGTCGAGAATCTTCGGCAGCAGAACGTATTCCGCGCCGAATCTGACCGTCACCGTATCGTCGAAATCCGTCGCGATGTCTTTGTCGGCGCGAGGGAGGCCATCGACAGGAGAAAATTTCGTGCCGTCAGCAGACTCGATTACATAATCGTTCCAATCCGTGGTGCTTACGTCGACGGCCAAAGTCAGTCCGTCGTTCACCCTCCAAGCTGCACCCACCGCCAATGTCGACGGAAAGGTAATCTTACGGGATTCTTCGGATTCGAATTCAAGGACACCATTTCTTACACTGCGTCTCTCGAAATCCGCCCTCGCAGTAAACTTGGAATCGTACCGTATGCCAATTTTCCACTTCGGTGCCACCTTCCAGAGTAAGCCAAGCGTATAGTTCTCTCCACGAATGTTGCTATACTTAGACACTGAATTGACTCGGTTTTCGATTGCGGGAAGAGGTCCGATGTCAATGTCCGTAATCAAGAGTGTACTGTGCTGGTTTTCGGTCTGTGTCCAAGTGTTATCCGAGATAAAGGAGTCGCGCCATAGATTGACTGTGACCCCGACAGAGAGTTTCCGAGTCAGCTCGATTGCCAGTGCGGGAGAAATGGTATTCAGTGAACCCTCCTGTCCGAGTCGAAAATCCTCATCGATAGAGATGGTCGTGCCGTCCGATGCAGTAAGCAAAGTGTGGATGGGAAATTCATGGTCCTGGAACATATCGAACTTCCGCTGGTAACTAATGGAAACGATGGACTTGCGGCCGGCGATTAGCCGTGGAATCGGATACACCAGGCTTGCGAAGTTGAGGTCCACGGCGTCATACCTAAATGTTTTTTCGATTTCGGCATGGGCATCGGAAATGAATTCTTCCCGGACAGCCCTAAACGACCCAGCGATGGAAAATTCCGGCTTCTCAAGTTGAGCCAATCCTGCCGGATTCCACGAAGCCGCCGTCGCGTCATCAGCAATCGCAACGAATGCATCGGCCATACCTGCAGCGCGCGCGCCAGCTCCGATGGGCGTGGGGGGCTCGGATATCGGATTTCCGAATTGTGCATATACGACCGAGGAAAAACCGATCCACACGAACAAGGCGCAGCGCGCTACACATGAAAATGATACCGAATTACCTGTAGCGGACGCTCTTGCCGCTACTCTCACGCTGTGAATCCAAGTTTTACTTTGTAGCAACAAAATCGCCAACCCCTATGTCGTCACGAAATTCACCTGATTCCGATTGTTGTAGATTTAACGTAAACTGACCGTCCGATTCTCGCTCCACCCACCCTTCAGCAAGAATCTCTTTCTTCGTGTCCAGTAAGGCGCCGGTGTTCGGGTCCACAATTCGTTCTTCACGGTAAACGAAGCATCGAGCGTACTCTTGGATACTCTCCGCGTTCGCGAGAGTAACGAAGAGCAAGTTATTTGACTGTACGCGTGTGACTTGACCTTTCACGCGGGGAAACATCTGTTCAATCTTATTGACCAAAACGTCTACGAGTGAATCCAGACCGGCCCTGCTTACATCTAGGGTTGTGCCATCGATGTAGCCGATTCTTTCACCAGACATTGTATCGACTATCTCGAATACGATTTCGAACGAATCTTCATTCAAATGCGTACTACTTATTACAATCGTTATCTCTGCGGGAATTCGACCTTCCTGCGATTCCTCATCGATTGTTGGTGGATTCAGCAGCGCGAATCGGTCCTCTTCGACAAGGGCCCGGCGCACATTAGACAATACGAAAGATGCGTTGTCCTTTTCTTCCTGGCTCGTGCCATCTGACAATTTCCCTAGGAAAACTATACTGAGTTTTCTCTCAAAAATTTCTGCTGCTTTATATTTACGTTCGATGACCACCTCGACGCGCTCTGAAACCCCCGACAATTCTGTCAACTCTGCGACAACAGGATGTTTTCCCTCTTCCGAAAAATAAAGAATGTGGGGTACCACTTGGTTTTTCCGACCTGGAATCATATTGCGCGCTCGTTCTCCGTTAACTCTAAGGCCTAGAGGCGATGTCTTTGACGCAATTTCGATTCTGGCTTCGACCTGGTCTATATTGTAAACCTGACCCGTAAGAGGATTTAAAAAGCGAACCGATTCTTGTCCACGAGCGCCGGAATCGACGGCGAAAACGATTTCGCCCGAGACCGGGAGGTATTGAGCAGAAGGGTTCGTCCCGAAATCATCTGCAGAGTAGACTCCGGAGGTTTCGTTGCCCAAGTTGTCCGTTGCCACCCATGGCACAGGCTTTCCGGAACTCGTGGTTCCGAGACGTACTTCAAAATTGACTACGCCGCCCGGACCCTCTGTCAGGGTAGCTGCGATACCGTCAATCAGCAACTCTCTAACACCCGAAGTGTCGTAGACAACGCCGGAAATCAAATCACCTTCGAACGACGGTTCGTCGAAGCTAATCGCTGGTCCTTCGATGTCCGCATAGTACTCGATTGTGTCTTCGTAGACTTTTCCCGCGATATCTGTCACTATGACAGAAATGACGTTATCACCCGCTGCCAACTGGACTTCGAACTCCTCGACTGCCACTTCCGAACTGGAAACATCCATGTGGAATGGTTTGCCGTTGATGACTACTGAGACTACGAAAGTATCATCCGACGCGACTCCAGAAATAGCTACGAAAGTACCAGCCAGTGTCCGTCTGAATGATTCCTGCGTCAACTGAAATGTCGGTGGCAGACGGTCCAGACTGTTCTGGCTCACCCAGTCCCGTCGTGCTTCGTCCAAGTACGTCGCCGCACGCGCCGTATGTATCTGAGCTATACTTTCTTCGAGATACTGGACAGCCTCCTCGGTGTTGCCCTGTTGGTAATACGTGATACCGAGTTCGCGGACCGGAAAGTATTCGGGAAGAAAGTGAAGGCCATATGTTCTTGCCCATCGCTGGTCCTTGCTGCGCTGGCCAATCGCCGTGCGAAAATCTGACCCAGCTTCAGCAAGAAAGCCGCCGTCCTGAAACGACCGTCCGCGCTCATAGTAGTTCCACCAGTTTCGACTGAAAAGGTTTTCCGTCGTGCCATACCTAACGCCGTTGCGGACGTACTTGCCCGAGTCCGCTCCACCAGTTTGGCAGGAAACCAAGATTGCGCTGAGAATGCACAGCGCGAGAAATCCCGACACCCAACGATACCGGAGCGCTCCCGGCGGGTCGTGGGGGGACATCGCAACAGATATACGATTCGCGGCCGACTTGAGGGAGGTCTCTAGGTTGACGTCCTGCGCAGCTGCAGAGGATTCGCCAATAATCTCGTATTCCGGTGTCTCGTCGCTCATGGGTATGCCTCGCGCCCGGTGTGCTGTCCAAGGAACTAGTATACGAGATGGTGGATTGGGGCGCAACCTCACATCCGTCGTGAAATCGATTTTGCTACCGTGAGACGAAACCCGACCTAGACTCCGATTGCATAGGGGCTATCTCTACTCCAATGCGAACCGGGTCGCCTATGATATTGTTCAGAACCGCAGTGAGAGTTATTTTTGCGCTCGGGTTAATCGCCGCAGCACCAATAAATGTTTCATCCGTGTCCCCGGAGGCGAGTATTATCTCCCCGGCGCCGCTGAGTGTGACCATACCGAGGGCCTCGGTAAGCGTGTTGTACGGATTTTGTTCGAAACCGTTTTCGGCACCAGAGAAGTTGAAGTCGACATATACAGTATCCAGTGTGCATCCTCGACAAGGTGCTGCTGTCTGGTTGCCAGAGCCTGTGTTGTTGCTCTCGTTGGTCTCGCTGCGCTCGTTGTCCGCGTCAGCGATAGCACCAATATAATATGTTCCAGAGGGTACGCTGCAGGTGTCGTAGGTCTGGTTCGTCCCGAGGCTGCTGTTGGCGAACACGCTGCCATAGCGTACTTCGCCTATCTTGATGTCCCCCGTGCTGATCGTCGTATTGGTGGACAGGTACACGTCGACGTTGAACGCGCCTGAATTGCTGTTTCCACCGTTGTGGATTGACAGGCTAACATCTATTGTCCCGTCGGTTCCGACGAATCCCGTTTCGCAACTCGCCGAGATGCTCGACACCGACAAGTCCTCAGTCGGATCTGGAACTGAATCTAACTTGAGAAAAATGGTAACAGATGTCAATTCGCCACATGGAGTCGGGACCTCTTTCGAAATCGATTCGTATCCTTGCAGAGACGTGATTGACACAACGGCGAAATCGTAACGCACGACGGCAAAAAAATACACACCGCCGGATGCAGAGTCTGGGCTCTGAGAAATACCGTTGTCCGTTGTCATAATTACGTTAGCTCCCGGCAATAACTCACCCGTGTCGCGATCTCTGAGCCTCACTAGCAGAGAGCCAGGAACCGAGCATACTGCGGCCCTTGTCGTCACTTTTAGTTGGCCGGAATCTGCGCGTGGTTTAGCGTTATGCGTTTTGAAACTCTCTTGTGTCAGCGTACCAGGTGCCGCGTCTGAGTCAATCAAATCGCTAGCGGTCGCCGGAGGACCGAGTGCAAAAGGTAGCGCAGTGAGAATAACCGAAGCAAGACGATAGCGCGCGCAGCTTCGAGTTTCCGCCAGATTACTGAGCCACCTAGTAACAAATCTGAGCATAGCCTGATACTGGTTTCCACGTACACCGTAGCTTCGATCTATTGCGAACATGAACGGATTCCTCAATCCAGCTATGTAAAATAAACAGCCCAGTTGCTGGCCCGTGCTTCGGTTCTTGAAATTCTTTACGGTCGAAAAAAGACTAGACGCTGGTTCCTTTAATTTCCTTACATCCGAATCCTTCCAGAGGAACAGCTCGTCTTACAAGGTCAATCCAGTATGGGTTATCAGGAGTGATTTGTCAACCGGTAAAACCCGGATTGGCCGTCTGAAAGATGCGCAAGACTTGGATAGCGTCTCGTCACGTTGGTCTCTGCGACCTGTTTCCAATCACCAGCGGATGCTGACATCGATTGCGCGACTGTAGACAAGCAACAAAGACGCAGCAGAAGCCAGAGTCTCGACGTCGATTCGCAATTGCTACGCACGTCGCTACATCTCATCGTGTAATGTCCGCCGCAAAACTAGTTTGTCAAATCTACTTCAAGGCTTCAAATTCGAGAATGTACGATTTGTGTTCGTATCGGTTGACTACGTCGAAGTCCAGCTCGTGTCTTTGACGGGGCTCGTTTCGCAGCTTATCGGCGAATTTCTCAAGGATACCCGCGGCTTCGACTAGCGAATTGACTCGCTGACCATTGATACGACGAACCAGGTCACCTTCCCTGGCTTCCTCAAACTCTAATCCGACAAGAAAATCCTTGATTTCGAAGAGTATACCCTGACCTTCAATCTCCTGAATTCCGCTTGGCTCGGACGACCTGGAATGAGCCCGCCATGCCTCCGAAACTGTTTCAAGCGATTCGACGTGTGTGCCGCTCGAAAGCAACAATGGTATCTGCACGCGTGACACCGCGGGAGGATGCCGAAGGGCCAACCCAATTAACTCTTCACGGGACGTATGTTCCCTCCACGCCTCATCGTTCCACGGCGGGGCCTTCCATAATTGAACGGAGTTGTCAAAGAAGACCGTGACAATCGTAGCTCCATCGGAAGTGAAGGTTGCTCGTTTGACCCCGGCATCGTGGCCGGACAATGTAATCAACTCGTCGCCGGTGTTTGCATCCCATAGTTTGGTCGTTTTGTCAGGGGAAGCAGATACGACGCGTCTGCCATCTGGACTAAACGAAGCACTTGAAACATTTCGAGAGTGGCCGCTCAGTGTCAATAGTTCTGCACCTGTTTTGGCATCCCATATCTTTGAGGTCCCGTCTATTGAAGATGTGACGATACGTGTACCGTCTGGCGCGAAATCTGCATGTGGTACCCAGCTCTTGTGGCCCTCCAGGGCAAATAGCTTGGCACCAGATTGGGCATCCCATATCTGAGCGGCATCCCCTTGTACGGGCGAACCCGGCGCAGTCACTATCTGCGAGCCATCAGGGCTGAACGCGACACTGTCGGGGCTGTTATCGTTGAAGAGTCGCAACAACTGCTTTCCCGTCTTCGCATCCCACACTCGTGCCGATAGGTCCTTCGAGCCGGTGATAACGAGAGTCCCGTCCCTGCTGAAGGAAACTGCGTACACACCGTCCGAGTGTCCGCTCAGAGTGATTAACTCTTCGCCGGTTCTCACATCCCAGACCTTGGCTAACTTGTCGTCAGACCCGGTAACAAGTCTAGCGCCATCAGTACTGAACGCGGCGCACGTGACATTGGCTGTGTGTCCAGCAAGGGTAAGAGTCATGCCACCGGAATCCACGTCGTATATCTCAATAGTTTTGTCCAAATTGCTAATGGCAATTTGTGTTCTGTGCGGACTAACGTTTACGGCCAGAACCTCATGGGTGTCGCTTGGAGGCGCAATAAGTCCGGTTCCACGGCTGGAGTTCCAAATTTTTACGGTTGGTCCAATTGTTGTTGTAGCGACCGCCGCGCCGTCAGGACTGAAATACCCCTGGTTGCCAAAATCAGCGTGACCACGCAAAGTGAATAGGTCGCTCCCGCTACTGGTATCCCATACTTTGAAAAGACTACTCTGCGGACTTGGGATAATTATCATGGAGTCGTCCGGACTGATTGATGCGAAGTGGTCGAAGTTATTATTAAGGGAAAACTCTTCTGCGCCTGTTTCGGCATTCCAAAGTTTGGCGGTCGATACGGACGAATTAGTTTCGGAGATGGTACCTTCGGCGACGGTGATGAGATGGGTCCCTTTTCGGGTATAACGGGCAACCCCACCCGAGGAAAACAGCATAACGTTCACTGAAACGGAGCCCGAATCAGAGTTCCATACTCTTACATTTCCCTCTTCTGACACGGTCACGACTCGGGTACCATCTGGGTTGAGGGTTGCACGCAGTATCGTATCGCCATCACCGCCGATAGAAGACAGCTCTTTACCTGATTTGGCGTCCCACACCTTAACAGTTCCCGCTCGTGAAACTGTGACAACGCGTGTGCCGCCGCGGTTGAATGAAGCGGAAGCAAGCTTGGTATGGCCAACAAGTTCTAGAACGTTGCCAGCAGCGTCTGTATCCAAAATCTTCGCGGGCCCATCCTCATACACAGCGAGTAGCCGAAACTCCGGCCCACTTAGGTCTATACCAACGATTTGGTACACCTGATTGCCCGAGCCCGATATTTCGTTGCCGGTGTCCGCGTCCAACACTTTAAATCTTCCACCTCTGGATATGGTAAGAATTCTTCTGCCATTTCGGCTGAAAATTGCGCTCGTGTTGATGTCAGCGTTACCGCGCAAAGTAAACAACTCTTCTCCGGTAAGGGCGTCCCATACCTTGGAAATATTATCACTTAACGCAGTGATGATTTTGCTCCCGTCAGGACTAAATCGGGCGCTATAAATGTGGTCAGCATCGCCGCCTAACGCATAAATCTCATCTCCGGAACTTGCACTCCAGACTTTCACCACTCCGATGTTTGCCCAAGTGGCAATATATTTCCCATCTGGGCTAAATGCCAAACCTGTGACGTCTTCTTCGTGACCGTGAAACGTCGCTTTCGACTCGTCCATCTCAGCGTAAAGATATCCCCACTCCCAATTGCGCTGCGAACTGGGCGCTTCCATTAGGCGCTCGTAAGCCAGCGTCGCTTCTCCGCGACCAATGTCACCCTGGGCACGAAGAAGGTTCGCCCGGTAAGATGCTCTTTCCATGCCCTCAATAGTTTCTTCCGCCTTCTTCAGCGCCTCCAATTCTCGCTCTCTTGCTTGCTCCGCTCGGATTCGCTCTTCCGCTTCTGCATCCTTCGCAGCGACCGCATCATCGCGCGCTTCCGTCAAATCTTCGATGGACTGCCGTAGTTGCTCATTTGCCCGTGTCGCGACTACTACGGCTTCTTTTTCACTGCTTTGCGAATTCGAAAGCTGAACCGTATATGCTCCTGAAATCAATATCAATGACGCAAGAGCCACGGCACCGGTGGCAATAAATGGCTTGTATCTTTTCCAGATAAATCGTGTGTAGTCAGAAACGTTGTATTGATGCGCCCGCACGAGTACTCCCGACTGAAACCGCTGTACCTCTTCAGCCAAACCCTTCACATCGAGGTAACGTCCGTCCTTTTCTGCTGACATCGCCATCATAGTAATCGCCACCAACTCCGGCGGAGCGTCTTTCGCGTATCGCATGACGGGTATGAAATCGCCCTCAATTACCTGCTTCAACACATCCTTTAGCGACTTTCCGTCAAACGGAATCTTCCCCGTTATAATTTCGTACAGCACAACGCCCAGCGAATACACGTCGCTCAGCTCGTCGACCTGGTCAATGTCTCCCCTGGCCTGTTCTGGCGGCATGTACACCGGCGTGCCCAGTATCTGACCATATTTTGTTTTTGCTGTGGCGGCCTCGTCACCGAGATGCATTGAGTGAAGGGTCTCGGCAAAATGGCCTTCGTGAACGTCAACTTTGTCCCTTTTTTTGGCTAAGCCCCAATCGAGGACGACTGTCTCCCCAAATTTGCCGACCATGACGTTAGCAGGCTTGATATCCCGATGAATAATCTTCCGACTGTGCGCATACGCAACGGCCTGACATAAATCGACAAAATGCGGCAACAACGCTAAGCGTTCGCCGAGGCTCGGACAGTCTCCTATCGCCTTCGACAGACTGCGCCCCCGCACCAGCTTCATCGTGTAGTAGAGACTTCCATCCTTGCGATGGCCAAGCTCATACACTGGCACGATACTTGGATGCTCCAGCTGCCCCGTAATCCTTGCTTCCTGAAGGAAACGCGCAATCACGTGCGACGAGAAACGCACAGGGCTCGGATGGTCGCCCAACACCGTGGAAGTGACTTTGTCCCCCTTGGGCTTTGGTTCTACTACTCCCATGTGGGGCAGAAGTTCTTTCAACGCGATATCTCGACCGAGATGGTCATCGTGAACAAGAAGTATTCGTCCCATCCCACCGCGGGCATGTTCAATGGAATTGATGTATCGTCCAGGGGTCTCGAAAACGCCTTTGATGGAACTTACGTCGCCGGGTTCATCCGCAACTGAATCGCTGCCCTTTGACGGGATGGACACCTGCCCGTCGGAAGTAAGTACGATGCTTCCCCTATAAGTTTGGTGAATCTGAGTCTCGCCGCCAAATGAAGCTAGAGTCTTCGCAGCGTCGTTGCCATGTAACGCGATGGCTTCGGACACTAGGTGGTTAATGAGGTCGTGGTCCGTCTTGGAAAGGGCGCTCGCTTCGAGAAGTCTCTCGGGAATCGCCTTAGAGGAGTTGCTCGCCCATGCCGAAGCAGCCTCCATCAGCTGGGTCGCGGTAACCTTGTTCAACTGAACTGCGAAGACGCCGAACAATAGATTTTGATCACGTTCCATTAGGCAGCCTTTCGTCGGTTCTGAGCAAGGGTATACCCGGATGAGTATCACAGAAATAGTGAGGACATTCAAGAGGGTGCCAACGAGCAGTAATCCTGGATTTCCCATATGGAAAAGGGGACATTAGGTTCCTCTTCTTCGTTTAAGCCTATAAATAAGGGACGCTCTGTAGCCCTGTGCCTCGCAAATATTCAT
>DTSJ01000274.1 GCA_012965445.1 Candidatus Hydrogenedentota bacterium | reverse complement strand
GCGCTTCGGTAATTCGAGCCAGACCTTACTGGATGGGTAAAAAGGCTATATTCTTCTTCCCCCTCGGATGGTTTTTTAAATGGATGGGTGGTTATGCGATTGACCGGAGCAAAAACAACAGCCTCGTTGACCAGATGGTCGTCGTTTACGGCGAGGTCGATGAGCTGTGCGTATTGATACCCCCCGAAGGCACACGCAAACGCCGCGAAAAGTGGAAAAGCGGTTTCTATCACATAGCCCAGCAGGCAAACATACCCCTTGTTTTGGGCTATCTTGATTACGCGAAGAAAGAGGGTGGATTCGGCGAGGTCTATTGGGTGACGGACGACTACGATGCTGACATGAAATATATCCAGGAGTTCTACGCGTCCAAGGGCGCGAAGTATCCCAAAAACTTTGCCGGGGAATATCTTGATCAGTCATAAACTGTTGCGAGAATAGGGTGCCGCGATGTTTGAGCGCTAATTACACAAGCCGAATTATCTGGCAGACTTTTCATCATAGTGGGCAACACGGAATAAGGTGATGGCTGGTGCTTAAAACATTCAAAAACCTGTCGTTCAGGGCCAAGCTGTTTGTGACCACAATGGGCATCAGTTTCTTGTCGATTCTGCTGGTTTCCGTGGCGTTTATCAGCTTTGACTTGTACACATTGCAGACCGATATCACGGAGCAGCTTCAGTCTGCCGCCGCCGATGCTGCTGACCGAACCGCCGTTGCGGTATCGCTAGGCACTGCCCATGAAGAATACGCCAAGTCGATGCTGGACCAGATTGCCGGAAGCAAATACGTTGTTACCAAAACCATTGTTCTTCCCGGCGGCGACGTTTTTTCATTCTACACGAATCCATTGCTTGTCGATGAGCCCCTGCTTGGGAACGACTCGCTGTTTCGCCGAACGATTCAAAGTCCGATTGTATTGCAAGAAGAAATTCTCGGAACGTTGATTGTTGAAGCCAATCTCCGCCCTTTCATATTGAATCGGTTACGACTGCAAGTCGTGACGGCTTTTGCGATTGCTCTTATATCGATGGCCATCTCCTTTCTGCTGACCTCGGTCGTCCTCAATATTATTTCCTGCAAAATCAGGCATTCGCCGCCGACGGCAAGACCGCTCTGGTCAACGAAATCAGGGCTCAGGTCCCGCACTTTGCACCAAAGGCGAAGAGCGTAATATTCCTGTTCATGTACGGCGGTCCGAGCCATGTGGATACTTTCGACTATAAGCCGGATCTCTACAAATTCGACGGACAGACCATCAAAGTGAAGACCCACGGTCGAGGCGGCCACAAGAACGAGGGCCGTATTGTGGGTCCGAAATGGAGCTTCAAGCAATACGGCGAATCGGGTCAATGGGTATCTGAATTGTTTCCGCATCTGGCTACCTGTGTCGATGATATGGCGTTCATCAAGTCGATGACCGCCGACTCGCCGATACACGGTTCCGCGATGCTAATGATGAATTCCGGTAGCCTTGTGAGCGGCACTCCTTCGCTTGGTTCGTGGATGAACTACGGGCTGGGTACGGAAAATGAGAACCTGCCGGGATATGTCGTGATGCTGGACAAGACAGGCGGCCCGATCAGCGGCGCGAAGAACTGGACTAGTGGATACATGCCTGCGAGCCTGCAGGGAACTGTATTTCGTCCGAAAGGATCGCCGATTTTGAACTTGAATCGTCCCGAGGGAATGAGCGATTCGGAGCAGCGCAGCATTATCGACCATTTGAATCATTTCAATGGACTGCATTTTAAGGAACGCCAGGACAACTCGAACCTTGCCGCGCGTATGGAAAGTTACGAGCTCGCCTACCGCATGCAGACGACGGCTCCGGAGGCAGTTGATGTTCAGAACGAACCAGAGCATGTAAAAGAGTTGTACGGTATGGATCAGGAACGCACCGAAGATTTCGGACGCAAGTGCCTGCTGGCGCGTCGACTGGTCGAGCGCGGCGTTCGCTTCATCCAGATCTACTCCGGAGGAGCGCACAACGACGACAATTGGGACGCGCATGCGGATCTCAAATTCAACCATGACAAGCACTGCGGAAATACCGACAAACCGATTGCAGGCCTGATTAAGGATCTTAAACAGCGCGGACTTCTTGACGAGACGCTCATCGTCTGGGGCGGAGAATTCGGTCGCCAGCCGACAGCTGAATACGAGAAAGGCACCGGCCGCGATCACAACGCTAAAGGGTTTACGATGTGGATGGCCGGCGGCGGGATCAAGGGTGGCGTGTCTATCGGCGAGACGGATGAACTGGGCAGTGCCGCTGTGTCGAATCGGTATCACGTCAAGAATCTTCACGCGACAATCCTGAACCAGATGGGCCTCGATCCCAATGCCCTTACCTATTTCTACAAAGGACTCGATCAAAAACTGGTTGGAGTAGAAGGGGCAGACCCGATTTCGGAAATAATCGCATAATGTACCGATCGCATGAACCGGGGATATGGACTCGCCAAAATGCCAAAAATCTGCTACAGTCCGTATATGCCATACCTGTGCGAGCCGGGTGTTAACCAACAATGTATCTAACGGTCTTCTATACCCCTGTAATTCAGCATATCCTGCGTTTTATCGCGCGCTGCTACCTGAAATTCTTCGGATGGAAGTGTCGCGGACACGTTCCTGAAGAGCGCAGATACATTGTTTTGGCGGGACCTCACACCAGCAATTGGGATTTCCCGTTTATGATCGCCTGCGCTTCGGTAATTCGAGCCAGACCTTACTGGATGGGTAAAAAGGCTATATTCTTCTTCCCCCTCGGACTTTGAATCGTTCGGCGAAAC
>DTSJ01000273.1 GCA_012965445.1 Candidatus Hydrogenedentota bacterium | reverse complement strand
AATGCTGAGAGGTACAACAGCGAGGCGGCAGCGGGGGCGCTGTTGGCGTACCTTGAGTCTCCGAATGAATCGACGATTCTAGTTCTTTTGGCGCACAAGATAGACAAGCGAACAAAGTTTTACAAGGCGTGCAAGAAGGCGGGGGAGATTGTTGAGTGTCCGGCGCTGGATGAGCGGGCGGTGGTTGAGTGGGTGCGGGAGGCGGTCAGGACGCATGGCAAGTCTATGGATGGTGGCGCGGTGCGGGCGATGGTGGATCGGACGGGGAACCATTTGAGCGATGTGCAGAATGCTCTGACGTTGATAGTGAATTATGTAGGGGATGAGCGGGATTCGATTTCGATCGAGGACGTAGAGGCGGCTTGCACGGATGTGGCTGAGGAGGAGGTGTGGGCTTTGACGGATGCGATAGCGGAGTCGCGTTCGGGGGATGCGCTGGTTGCGCTTCGTCGATTAACAGATCTAGGAAAGCATCCTGACGAGCTGATAGGCACGATCAATTGGCTGTTGAAGAGCGCGTATGCGGTCGCGATAGCGGAGGGTCAGCCGAATATCAGCCGGTTTGTGGCGCAGAAGGTGGGTCCGCTGACGAAAAAGCTTGGGGTCGTAAAACTTAGGGCTGCGTTTGCTCTGTGTACGGATACACAATTTATGATGCGGACTACGGGCGTGGACAGCGAACTGGCTCTTGAGCTGCTGGTGGTGAAGCTGTCGGCACCGATCGCGCGGCGACGGTCGGCATAGCGGTTATTCTAGTCCGGGGTGTTGTATTCGTTTAATTTTCGGTAGAGTGTGCGGAGTCCGATCCCGAGAATTTTCGCGCACTTGTTTTTGTCGTGGTTGCAGGCGATGAGTGTATTCTCGATTATGATGCGTTCTGCGTCGTGCATGGATGTGCCGTGTGGGATTGGGATATCGTCTGATGTCATGTCCGGGTGCTTGAGAATGGCGACGGGGATGTCATGACGGGACAGTGTCTTGCGGTCTTGCGCTCCTATTATCATTTGGCGGATCGTGTTTTCGATTTCGCGAATGTTGCCGGGCCATGGGCATTGTGTAAGGAGCTGCAGGACATCGGCATCAATTCCAGTGACGTTTTTTTCCAGTGTCTGATTGTGCGTGTCTATAAAGTACTGCGTGAGCGGGGGGATGTCCTCGGAGCGATCGCGCAGGGGAGGGATTTCGAGGGTCAGTGCGCCGAAACGCTGCTGAAGTGTCTGGAGAAACTTGTTGGTTGGATCGGAGTCTTTCAATGGAGGGGTGATGGAGACGATGAGGCGAAGATCGATGGGAATGGTGCGTGTTTCGCCGAGTCGCTGGGTCTGTCGTTCTTCGAGCGTATTGATCAACTGATCGCTGTGCACTGGAGACAGTTGGCACAGATTTTGGAGAAAGAGTGTGCCTTCGTCGGCGTATTCGATCTGACCGGCTTGACCCTCGGGGGAATCGGGGAAAACGCCGGGGCCATGGCCGAAGAGTGTACGCTCGAGTGTGGCTTGTTCGTTTTGTGCGAAGGCTAATTTCAGGAATGGTCTGTGGGAGCGAGGACTCTGATTGTGTATTGTTTGTGCGAGGTGCTTTTTACCTGTTCCGGCTTCGCCGATGATGATGACCGGGGCGGTATCGGAAGCGGACTGGCGCACTCGATCGTGGAGCGCGGCTATTGCGCGTGAATCTCCGATTAGATTTGGCAGGCCGTGTTGTGTATCGAGTTGGCGTTTGAGTCGGAGGATTTCGTACTCAAGGGATTGGCGATGCAGGCCCTGGTGGATTGATCGTTGAACGGCGTGGGGGTTGCATGGGGATGGATGACACGCGAAGCCTCCTTCGTCCAGTGCGCGCATCGCGAGTTCAGTCTGATCGGCGTTTGCCAGGAGGATCACGGGGGTTGTGGGGTCTCTGTTAAGGGCAACGGACATAATGCGGAGTCCATCGATTTCGGTAGAGAGGAGTTCTGTCAGGAGGACATTGAATTGATTGGAGGCGAGGCCGTTTATGGCTTTTTCGTCGTTGTTCACCCATTCGACAGGGAAGCCCTGTAGTAGAAAGTGGTCTTGTATTTCCGATGCTTTGTCGCGATCTCGCAGAACTAGCAGTATGTTGGCTGCAGGGGCGGGGGGCATACGATTTGGTATCCGAATTTATGAGTGGAAGACAAGTCTAGCAAAACGTATTTACGGCATCCAAATGCGGCTTGGAAATTGGCGCGGGTGAATTGGGCTGTGTTACACTCTATGTATGATATGTCTTACTTCTTCTAATATGCGGCGATTTCGTATTGTTCTGATGGTGCTACTGGCCGCAAATGTTGTGTCCGGTTGTGCGACTCGAAAGGCGATTACGACTGAGGGCGCGTTTGTTGACACGATGATAGCGCCTGTTTCTTTTGATGAAGCTTGGAAATTGACTCGGGATGTGCTGCTGGAAAAGGATGTCGAGATTTATACGCGGGATAAACGCGGTTTATTTGTCGTGTACACGGGAATGTATCGTCGGAGTCTTGTTGTTCCTCATCGGACTAAGCTGACGATAACGCTTACGAGGGAATCTGATACATCGACCCGGATTGCGGTGGAGACTGTACATCAGAAATATAGCGTGTCGTTGTTGACGCATCCGGAATGGCTTGACCAGAGTGATGTTTCTACTGATTCTACGGGAGTTGAAATACTAAAATCAATCAAATCAATTATTTCTCGAAATTGGGAAGTGTAATTCGATTTGAAGGATTTGGTTTTCGGGGAGTTCATTTTCACGAAAAGTGCAGTTAGTACTTAATTTGCGTACTTTTCGCGTGAAGTAT
>DTSJ01000272.1 GCA_012965445.1 Candidatus Hydrogenedentota bacterium | reverse complement strand
TTTCGGCCGCACGAAACTGATTCAGCAAAGGCTCACCGACCACCTCAGACTCATGCGGGGTGACGCCATGACCATGGGACTCGCCGATGAAACTTTCGATGTCGCAACCATGTCCTTCGGTATTCGCAACGTACCGGACGTACCCAAAGCTTTGCGCGACATTCACAGGGTCCTCAAGCAGGGTGGTCGCGCCCTGATACTCGAATTCTCCATTCCAAAGAACCCGCTCTTTCGAAGCCTCTACCTTTTCTATTTTCGCCACGTCCTGACGCGTATCGGCGGCTGGGTCTCTGGAGATTCACAGGCATACAAATACCTGAACTCGACCGTCGAAGCATTCCCTTATGGCGACGCCTTTACAACTCTAATGACCGACGCTGGATTCCAAAGAATCGAAGCACACGAACTGACCTTTGGGATCGCTACGTTGTACGTCGGCGACAAAGAATAGGAATACGCTGCGATGCCCGTCGACATGACACACGATAATCAGCTGGACTGGGACATCGTCGTCGATCACCTCGTGGACGCGTTGCGCGAGCACGACCACCCCGGAGACCGACTGCATCGCATCGAGATGCCCATACAGCCGTGCAGTATTATGCAGTGGATTGTTCAGCAGGCAGGCAGTCAGAAACTCTATTGGGCAGAGCGCAACGGCACCGTCGAAGTCGCGGGTATAGGCAATGCCGCAGTGTTGTCACCAGACAACCCGAACACGCTCGATGTCGCCGACGTATTCGCCTACGGTCGAAACCTCCTGTCGCCGCGACACAAACATCAGCGTTTATACGGAGGTTTCAGTTTCGCAAACACCGATTCCGAACAATGGAAACCCTTCGGCAGCTTCCGGTTCGGAGCCCCCGCAATCGAAGTAGGCCGAGATGGCGATGACTATTACGCCGCATGTCAATGGCGTTCCGGCGAAGACAACAAGGAAAAGTTGATCGCATTGCTCGAGTCCGCCTATCTCTCCGAGTGGACCGCGCAGTCGCATACCGCGCACCATCGCGTTGATTCGCCGACCCGCGACGAGTGGTACATCAAAGTCGAAGAGCTACTGGGTCTATTTGAAAAGGGAGAGGTCGACAAGGTCGTTTTAGCGCGAGAATCACAATTTTTCTTCAATGATTCGGTCGACCCCTTCTCGCTCTTGCAGCATCTCAGGGAAAATACTTCCCACTCGTACCACTACGCATTTCAGGTAGCCGACGGCTCCACGTTTATCGGGGCATCCCCGGAACGCCTGTTCAAGCGTGACGGCGAATTGTTGTACAGCGAAGCTCTCGCAGCAACTCGTCCACGAGGGGCAACCCTCGCGGAAGATGAAGTTCTCGGAGAGGAACTGCTGAACACGGAAAAGGATCTCCACGAACACATACTCGTGCTGGATAGAATCGTCGCATTACTCAACGAATTCTGCAGCACCGTTTCGCAAGATCGCGAGATCGAAGTACTCAAGCTCCGACATTGCCAGCACCTTCTGTGCAAAGTGGGCGGACAGCTCATTTCGACAGACTGCGACGCGGATGTCCTGGAGAAACTGCACCCAACACCCGCAGTCGGCGGCACCCCCAAAGAGTCAGCACTGGAATGGATCGGCAAACTCGAAGATTTCGATCGCGGCTGGTACGCAGCCCCCGTCGGCTGGATAGGAAACGACGCGGCAGAGTTCGCAGTCGCAATTCGGTCCGCGCTTGTACAAAACGATATCGTATCAGTGTATACCGGCGCAGGAATCGTGTCCGGATCAAAACCCAGGAAGGAGTGGAAAGAAATCGAAAACAAGATCGCCGACTTTCGGGTTCTCTTCGCTCCCGACGCATCGGATCGATGACAACATGGAATTCATCCCGAACAACATAAACCATATCTGGTCCGCAATGATCATGGAGGAGCTCCACCGTCAAGGAGTTAAGACCGTCTGCATCGCTCCCGGCTCTCGTTCAACGCCGCTCACCTGGGCAGCAGCGGAGCATCCGGACTTGACGACCGTAGTCCACTTCGACGAACGCGGACTCGCATTCCATGCGCTCGGACTCGCCAAAGCAGGCGCACACCCCGTAGCCCTCGTATGCACCTCCGGAAGTGCGGTCGCCAATATGCTGCCCGCCGTCGTAGAAGCATCCATGTCGCATACTCCCCTGATTCTCCTCACCGCAGACCGTCCCTTCGAACTGGTCGACTGCGGCGCAAATCAAACCATCAATCAAACCGGAATCTTCGGCGAATACGTCCGCTGGGAATCCACACTGCCCTGTCCCACCACCGAAATCGCGCCTCAGGTCGTCCTCTCTACAATCGACCACGCCGTCTCCCGGGCCGCAGATCAGAATCCAGGCCCCGTACACATCAACTGCCCCTTTCGAGAGCCCCTCGCCCCAGACTCCGATGACACCAATGGCGTCGCCTACCTGGAATCCGTCGAACGATGGCGCGAAGGCGAAGACCCGTGGACACAATATATCCAAGGCGAAATCTCGGAGAGCATAGGCCTCGCCGAATGCGCGGACTTAATCGAAAACACCAGTTTCGGACTGCTCGTCGTCGGTCAGCTTCGCTCCATGCTCGACCTGGAAACCGTGCGCAAACTCGCCGAATCACTGGGTTGGCCAGTAGTCGCAGACATCACCTCAGGCGCGCGCCTCGGACACTACGTGCCGCATGTCGTAGCCTACGCCGACCAAATGCTGCAGGGAACCTGGCGCGACTCGTTTACCCACTTGGAAACCATCATTCATATCGGCGGCTCACTTGTTTCAAAACGCCTGCAGACACTCTTCGAAACGCACCCCCCGAACCAC
>DTSJ01000271.1 GCA_012965445.1 Candidatus Hydrogenedentota bacterium | reverse complement strand
TAGGGATCCATCAGTGGACCGTCTACCGCAACTACTATGTCCAGGAGGGTGATTTCGCTGGACTTTTTCGCCAGTTTATAGCCACCCTGTGCACCGCGAACGCTGGTCAGCAATCCTGCCTTTTTGAGTTGAAGCATTATATGTACGAGGTACTTTTCAGGTATATTTCTATTTTCTGCAATGGTGGTTGCGGTGAGCGGTGTTTCTTTGGGCGCGTTTTGCGCGAGTTCTACAATGGCCCTGCAGGCGTAATCACAGCGTGATGAAATGTTCATGCGTTCCTCGTTCCTCGTCTTGCGTATTATTTCCAATAGTATTCGCGAAGTCAATTTTCTCCATGATGCATCGTGTATCATGTGGAAAATTTGTAACCTTTCTGGACACGTGATAGAGTTTCGGACTATGAAAACGGACGAATTGGATTACACACTTCCGGACGAACTCATCGCGCAAGAACCGACACCGAAACGCTCGGAATCGCGACTATTGGTGTTGGACCGAGATGCAGGGACGCTTACGGAGGACGTGTTTAGCGGTGTTGGAAAGTATTTCGAATCGGGCGATTGCCTTGCGCTCAACGATACGCGGGTGATACGGGCGCGGTTGAAAGCGGAGAAGCTGACTGGCGGCAAGCTGGAGATCTTCCTGTTGCGTGAACTGGGACTCGGAGAGTGGGAAGCTCTGGTACGGCCATCGTCACGGACCAAGCCCGGTTCAAAAGTCGTGATCGGAGAGTCCGTCAATGCGACGATTCTGGAACCTACCCAAGCTGGGCGCCGTCGCGTCGTGTTCGAAGACGGCGACGTGTTGTCGATCTTGCAGTCCAATGGCGAGATCCCGCTGCCGCCGTACATTCAGCGTAAAGCGAAAGAGAGCATTGATACTGGGCGATATCAAACCGTATATGCACGTGCATATGGTGCAGTGGCAGCTCCGACGGCGGGACTCCATTTCACGAAGGGTCTGTTGGCTGAGCTCAAGGAAAAGGGTCTGTCGACCACAACGCTCACGCTGCATGTGGGTTACGGAACCTTCAAGCCAATTCAGGTTGATAAGATCGACGCGCACGTTGTTGATCCGGAGGATTTCGTATTTACGAAAGAGTCTGCTTCTGCGTTGAATGAAGTACGCAAGAATGGGAATAGAGTGATATCGGTGGGTACGACCTCGACGCGGGTTTTGGAGACGCAGTACATTGACGGAGAATACCGGACGGGTGCAGGGCTCACGCAATGCTACATTTATCCTCCCTATTCCTTTCATGGAGTAGATACGTTGATCACGAATTTTCATCTCCCGAAATCGAGCCTGCTTGCTTTGGTGTATGCCTTTGGTGGAACAGAATTAGTTCGTGAGGCATACGCATATGCGGTGGAGAACAAGTTCCGGTTTTATTCGTATGGAGACGCGATGCTGATCTTGTAGAATGGATCGGAATCCGATAGGGGAAGTACAAAAAAAGAGCGGCTATAGCGATAAGCGATAGCACACTCAAGGAGGATAAGACCTTTGGGATTTACCGTTATGGCAATTGGCCGGAATGCTTGCTGACTTATTGCCGGAGCATCGCGTATCCGGGGTATATCACGATGCCTATCATCTGGAATTGCTTGAGTATTTTTGCCGATACGCAGCGGAGAACGAGTACAAACCGGACGTGATCATTCTGCCAATCAATATGCGATCGTTTTCTAATGAGCGCGTACAACGGTCCGAGTATCAATTTGTAAGGGAGAAACTGTTTCTTTCGAATCGGGGACTCCCGTTTGCATCTTTTTTCAGACCCCTGGCGGTACTCCGTGCGTTCGATCTGAGACCTATCTCTGAGAAGGAGTATCTGGACATCGAGAACTTCGATGGTAGTGTACGTTTGGGGACATTTCGGGAGATCCAGAATCTGGACGACGACAAGCGACTGCAATTGCATTTGCGAGCGTGTTATCGATATCAACTTGACGATGCACATCCTCATGTCGAAGCCATGGCTCGAATTGCGCTGTCGTGTCAAGATGCCGGGATACGTTTGATCGTATACTCGACGCCTATAGATTACGAGCGTGGAGATGCGGCCATCGGCCCCGGTTTTTCGACAGGGATACGGCGGAACCTTGCGGTCGTCGAAAGTACGCTTGCAAAATACGATTTGGAACTGCTCAATCTTACTTTCGCCTTCGAAAAAGATTCATTCGCTCATGATTCGCATCCAGACGCATATATCAGATCTGCCGGGAAACTGTTCGTGGCGGAGCGGCTGGCAGAAACGATTCGCGGAGTGAACTAGACTCCTCGCTTGGTTGCTCGACCGAATCTATGGCAAAATAGCTATCCTTATCATTTTTTGGAGTTCTACATGCGATTAGTAAAGATTGGAGTAGGCTCGGTTTCTGTCAAGGTTGCTGATTTTAGTGGAAACGCCGAGCGGATTGGCGCGTTGATCGATGATGCCCGAGCGCAGGGCGTGCATCTTTTGGTGACGCCCGAGTTGTGTATCTCTGGTTACAGCCTGAAGGACCGCGTCTGGTGGCCGGATATTGCTCGGCGTAGCTGGTCGACGCTGGAATCGTTGGCGGGAAAATGCGAGGGGATAAGCGTCTGGCTGGGATTGCCGATCCATATGAATTCGCTGATGTACAACGCCTACGCGCTGATTCACAATACTAAAATCCTCGGACTGATCACGAAACAAAATCTCCCGCAGTACAGCATATTCTATGAAGGGCGAAACTGGACCGCTGGTTCTAACGACTATGGAGAGCACCTCGGCGTACCGACCGGTAACCTTGTCTTCGATCTCCCTTTCGGAAAGGTGAGTGGAGAAATCTGCGAAGATCTATGGTCGGCACAATCTCCAGCACCCGCACGAGCCCGCGCCGGGGCTGAGATCATTTGCAACGGTAGCGCTTCGCCGTTTACGCCGTTAAAAAGCGAGCACAGAAAACGCCTGGTGCAGAGTGCTGCGGGTCGCCTGAATTGTGTGTACGCTTTCTCGAATATGCTGGGGCTTGATAATAGTCGCCTCGTTTTCGATGGCAGCGGGCTAATCTCGATGCCCGATGAGATCGTCGTGGATGCGCCGTTGCTATCGAAAAAGTCGTGGACTCTCAACACGGGTATCGTGGATCTGGACCAGATCGCACGTGAACGCGCGGAGAACTCGACATGGCGCGATGCAGGCTCCAGTACGAATGACGAGCCGCCGTTTGAGGTCACGCCGGACAATGCAGACCCTTTCGTGCCTGCATCCGTTGAAGAATATGCCGCGCAAATGCCCAAGAGCTTCTTCGAATCTGCATCCACTCCGAACGATAAGGACGTTCATGTTTACCTGGATGAGTTATTCGACGCTCTCGTGCTTGGGCTGCGTGACTACTTCGAGAAGGTAGGTACGTTTGAACGATTCCTGATTGCATTGTCCGGCGGGCGCGACAGTGCGTTGTGCTTGCTACTGGCGGTGCATGCCGCCAAGGCTATGAATGAAGGCACGGGCGAGGTCAGTTTTGCAGAACGCGTGAATGCCGTCTATTTACCGAACAAGGCTTACAGCAGCGACGCCACGGAAAACGCTGCACGAAAACTGGTCGGGGAACTGGGCGTGCCTTTCCAGATAGTATCCATATCGGAGGAAGCTGAGATCGCGTTAAACAAGGCGGCGGAGCTTGCGGGCGGGATTGAGAACGTGACACCTCTTGCGAAGCAGAATCTGCAGGCGCGTGTGCGTGGTGCAATGATGCTGAACTGGGGGAACAATGTGGGGGGGTTGCTTCTTGTAACGTCGAACCTGAGTGAAGCTGCGGTGGGGTATACGACGACCGGGGGCGACAATCAGGGGGGATATGCTCCAATAGCGAATCTGCCGAAGACGTTGGTTACCCGATTGCTGAACTATATCGCGGAACGCGATGGAATCGAGTCGATGCGCTATGTGCTGGACATTCCTCCCAGTGCTGAGTTGGCCCCGGATCAGGAAGATGAAGCGGATCTGATGCCTTATGTGATTCTGGACGATTTACTGTGCCTGTTCGCGCAGAAACGCATGTCCTTGGCAGACTGCTGGCGGGTGTTGTGCTATCGCCATCGCGATGAGGATCCGGAGGAACTGCGCACGTATACGGCACGGTTCGGAACGATGTTTGCCTACAGCCAGTGGAAGCGCGAGCAGCTTCCGGTTGCATTGAAGGTGCTGGAACTGGATTTAGATCCGAAGACCGGCTTCAGGTTTCCGGTGACTCAAAGTATCAACGATGATCTCGAGGAGTTGAGGTCTGCGGTGCTTTAGGAGTTCGATCAGGGTGTCCGTAGTTCGTGTCCGTCAACTTTGCGCCCTCCGTAGCGTGTGTACTCCAGTTTGACAGCATCGATAGTGATTCCAAGTTTCCTGAGTTCCAGGACATCGAGAACGATGTCGAGTCTCTCTCCCGGGCGAATGATGACCGGAGCAGTACTATCGAATGGCTGTCCGGCCCGATTCCATACTCCGGGGGAATCGGGGAGGAGCTGGAAGTTGGGCTTGCCTTTCTCGCGAATGTAGAGCAATATTCCGAAGGTGATGCGCTGGAGTTTTTGCGGCATGTCGAGAGTCGTCGATCCGTCTGGCCAGGGTGCGTAGACGCGTATGCTTTTCTCTCCGGTATTGGTGCATCGTATGTGGAGAAACTGCTTGTGGTCCTTTACTTCGGTTTCCCATGAGGCTTTGCCGAGTGCGTCCCAATAGGTCCATGCGGCCCAGGCTATGACTCCGAGGAGGACGAGTATCGCGACATTGGTGGCTCTGAACTCGCGGGGCGGTTTCGCGGCAACGAGGGATTCTTCGTCATTGATTTCCAGCTTCTCTTCGAATTCCTCAAAGGTAAGTTCTATTCGTCCGCCAAAGTCCGTTGTAGATTCGGCTTCGGAAATGGCGCGGGCAGAGGCTAGTATGTCTTCGAATCGGGATTGTTCTTTGGTAATTGTTCTATTTCGTCGATTGGCTTGTTTGGGGTCTAGCTTTCCGCTGGAGATCTCTTTGATTAGTTTGCGCTGCTTACGATCTATGTCGCGCAGTACTTCTTCAAGATCAGGAACGCTTTTTGTCTGGCTGTTGCGAATTGTATCTGTAAGTATTTTCGCCTGATTCACATGACGCCGATAAAGAGACTTTATGAGGTCGTACTGCGAGTGATCGAAGTCTTCGGTTTCGCGAATTCGTTCCCAGCCAGCCTGTTCCTCTTCAGATTTTTCGAGATAGGAAAGAGCGAGATGAAACCGTTCGAGAATGTCCATCGGGCTAGTTTACCTGCCCCCTTATGAAAAAGTCGATATGACTAGGTAGCTTTTCATAAACACGAGACACTTGGCGTGGATAACTTTACCTGATTGCAAGGACTGTCGCCCGACTCGGAGTCCCATGTCCGAGTAAAGTTTATTTAGGGGTTCACTTACTTTTGCTTGAGTGCGGCTTTTATGAATCCGCCGAACATAGGCTGCGGCTTGAGGGGGGTGCTTTTGAACTCGGGATGGAATTGAGCGGCGCAGAACCAAGGGTGATCTTTGATCTCGATGATTTCTACGAGTTCATGTTCGCCGAGGCTGTGTGTTCCGCTGACGACGAGTCCCGCGCCGTTGGTGAGCCGTTCAAGATATTCGTTGTTGAACTCATAGCGATGTCGGTGGCGTTCCTGAATGATGTCTTTACCGTAGGCCTCGTATATGCGGGTACCGGGGGTAAGTTTGCAACTGTATGCGCCCAAGCGCATGGTGCCGCCCATATCGGTGATGCCTCGTTGTTCGGAGAGGAGTGAAATGACGGGGTCGGATGTATCCGGATCGAATTCTGTTGAGCTGGCTTTTTTGAGGCCAAGGAGATTTCGGGCCATCTCGATTACGGCGATCTGCATACCCAGACAGATGCCCATGTAAGGGGTCTTCGATTCGCGGGCATATTGGGCAGTATTTATTTTTCCTTCGCTGCCGCGCGCGCCGAAGCCAGGGCCAATTACAATTCCGTCGTATTGGCTGAGGACTTCTTCGGTCGCATCGCCGGACTCGAATTGCTCCGAGTCTACCCATTCGAGATTGACTTTACAGTTGTTGGCGATTCCGGCGTGGACAAATGCCTCGTTGATGGACTTGTAGGCATCGTCGTGACCGACGTATTTACCCACTGCTGCAATTCGGACTTCGTCGGTAGCGGCGGCCATTTGTGCGACGACATCGTCCCATTTACTCATATCGCAGGTTCGTTCGTCAAGGGCGAGTGTTTTGAGTACCTGCGTATCAAGGCCCTGTTTTCGCAAATTGGAGGGAATGGCGTAGAGCGGGGAGACATCTTCACCGCAGATGATTGCTTCTTCGCGGACATCACAGAACATGGCGATTTTCTTGCGTTCCTCGATGCCGAGGCTTTGCTGACCGGTCCGGCATACGATTACGTTGGGCTGAATACCGATGTCGCGTAGTGAGCGAACGCTGTGCTGGGTCGGTTTGGTCTTTAGTTCGCCCGCGGCTTCGATATAGGGGACGAGGGTGACGTGGATATAGCAGCAGTCGTGTTCGGGTACGTCGTACTTGAACTGGCGGATTGCTTCGAGAAAGTGGAGTCCTTCGATATCCCCAACGGTACCACCGATCTCTACGAGGGCGATGTCGGTGTCGCTTTCACTTTCAACGGTAAGCGATCGGATGTTGGCTTTGATCTCGTTGGTGACATGGGGAATGACTTGAACGGTTTTGCCGAGGTACTCGCCGCGTCGTTCTTTCTGGATCACGGAGTTGTATACGCTGCCGGTTGTGATGTTCGATTTCTGAGAGAGTCGGGCGTTGGTGAAGCGTTCGTAGTGTCCGAGATCGAGGTCTGTCTCGGCACCGTCATCGGTAACGAATACTTCGCCGTGCTCGTAGGGATTCATGGTACCGGGGTCGACGTTGAGATAGGGATCCATCTTCATCATGGCAATTTTGTATCCGCGGGATTCGAGCATTGTTCCCAGGCTCGCGGACACGACACCTTTACCAATGGATGAGACGACACCTCCGGTGATGAATACATACTTGGGCATTTAGGACTCGTTTCTTTCTGTTTTCTGGGTGCTGAGTTTATCTTCAATGAGTTTTCTGACACGCTCAAGGTCTTCCGGCGTATCGACGCCGATTGACTTGAAATCCGTCTCGACGACGGCGATTTGATGCCCATTTTCGAGAACCCTGAGTTGTTCGAGCTTTTCGAGGCCTTCGAGTTCGGTCGGTTCCATTGCTGCGTAGTCGAGCAGGAAGGAGCGACGGAAGACGTAGAGGCCGATGTGCTGCCAGTAAACGGGATGATCGGGAGACTGATCAGTGATGTCTCTCGTGTGAGGAATTGGGCTGCGTGAGAAGTAGAGGGCCATGCCGTTTTGACCGGTAACGACTTTAACGACGTTGGGGTTTTGGATGTCATCGGGATTTGTGATCGCGTGTTTCGCCGTCGCCATTTGTAAATTAGGATTCTGGAGCATGACTTCGACTGCGCGTTCGATGGTTATTGGATCGAGCATCGGTTCGTCGCCCTGGACGTTTACGATGATGTCCGCTGTTGAAGTACGCGCTACTTCCGCAATGCGATCTGTACCGGAAGGATGATCGGGCGAAGTCATCACGACTTCGATATCGTAGGGCGCGAGCGCGTCCGCTACTTGTTGATCGTCCGTAGCGATGACCGCTTTGGAAATACACTTCGCCTGAATGGTGCGTTCGTAGGTATGTACGACGAGGGGTTTCCCGGCGAGTTCAGCGATGACTTTTCCGGGGAAACGATGAGAGTCAAATCGGGCGGGAATGATCGCGAGAATTTCGCGTTCTTCACTCATGCACGTTTCCTCCGAATCTGTGTACAGCACGACCATACAAAATGATCAACTGCAACCCCCGCAACAACAAACAATATGCCTGGCAACGTGAAATCCCGCAACGGATCTCATGCGTCAGAGCATGTGTGGAAGAAAAAGGAAAGTCCCGTTCCCCAACGGGATTTAAGAGTAACAGAATCTAGAATGGATTTCAATGGACGACCCATTGTTTCTGACTGGATAACGGGATTGACCGGATTTATTGGATTTTTCTTTCGTATTTTTTGAGTGCATCAGCTCGGCAGGAGCCTTGTCCTCCTTTGCGGTGATCGAGGCGGCCGACCACACAGGGGCGCCCCTACGGTTATTTAATAGGCGATTTCGTATTTTGGGAGTCCCCACTGCTTCACAAAGGTGTTGTAGAGGGTGAGGCTCAGGCGGTGTTCGCGGGTGAGGATTTGGTGGGCCTGGGGGAGGGCCGAGGGTTTTTCGTGTTTGGCGTAGTATTTTTCGGTTCGCTGGATTGTTTCTTTACTTGGATGGCGCCGATGGTGCTAGAGATTCCCAATCGAGTTGGGAATGACACGTTCTACGGGGCGCGTACTTTGCCAATCGGTACATGGGCGTTTCCGGGGGAATGGCCTCAGGACTCAAATCGGGATTTCATTCGTTCCGGGATGCGGATGATTCTCATTTTTTTTGTGTTGACGAAGGCGCAGCGCTGGGTGGCGGTGCATCGGATTTCGTCGCCTACGAGGAATTCGGCGAAGAGATGGAAGGCGGCTTTGTCAAGGGAGTGCATCCACATGCGGGCGGAAACGTGTTTGTCCGCGAGAACGATTCCTTGTTTGTAGTGGATGCTGGTGTTGATTATGATTGGGGATATGTTTTCTGCGGTCATTTCTTCGAGGGGGTAATAGTGGTCGAGGAGTTCGAGTCGGAGGTCTTCGAGCCAGCCTACGTAGACGGCGTTGTTAACGTGTCCGATGAAGTCGATGTCGTATGTTTTGACGCGGATATTAAGTTCTGTGAGAAAGGGTCTGACTTCGCTCATGGGGTGTCCTATTGTAACTGCGTATCGCTTGGTGCGCGACCACAGGTCGCGGGTATTCTATTGTTTTTGGGCGTCGCGTACTGCGCGATCCATGTCGCGTTTTGCCTCTTGTGCTTTGAGGGCGTGCCGTTTGTCTGCGCGGTCTTTACCTTTGCAGAGGCCAACCTGGATTTTTACTTTTCCTCTTTTGAAGTAGACGCGGAGGGGGATGAGGGTCATGCCTCTTTCGTCAATTTTGCTTCCGATTCTGATGATCTCGTGTTTGTGCATGAGAAGTTTTCGGGGGCGTTCGGGTTCGTGGTTGTGTATGTTGCCTTGTTCGTAGGGAGGGATGTGGGCGTTTTTGAGGAACATTTCGCCGCTGTTGACGTCGATATAGCTGTCTTTGAGGATCAGGTGCCCTGCACGCAGGGATTTTACTTCGGTTCCCTTGAGTGCGATGCCGGCCTCGTAGGAGTCAACGATGACGTAGTCGTGGTAGGCGCGTTTATTTTTTGCTATGAGGTGTTCGTTCATGGTTTTGCTTTCTGGAGGGCGCATTATACGTACAATGTGTGGGGTTGTTAAATAGGGGAAGTTTTGGGTGCGAAACAAAGGCGACCGCGCAGGGTCGCCCCTACGGCGGTGTATGCATACTGGCGGATTGGGGTGTGCGGTTGATATTATCGTGGTTTGCTGGTGGAATTTTGAGAGAAGGGTTATGGTCGATGGAAGAATTGACTTTTTTAAGTGCGGAGCGGGCTGTTGCTATCCGGGAGGAGTTTGGGAGTCCTGTTTTTGTTTATGATAGGGCTACGCTTGAGGATTCTGCGGATGCGGTGCTGGGATTTCCGAATGCTTATGGGTTGACGGCTCGATATGCGATGAAGGCGCTGCCTACGGGGGCTGTTGTGCAGGTGCTGACGGGGCGTGGACTGCATATTGATGCGAGCAGCGGGTATGAGGCGGAACGAGCGCTATTGGCTGGGGTCGAGCCGGGGAGTATTCAGATTACGGCGCAGGAGATTCCGGGTAATTTGAAGGAATTGGTGGAGCAGGGGGTGCTTTTTAATGCTTCTTCTGTAGGCCAGCTGAGGTCGTTTGGGGGCCTCTTCCGCGGCGCTGAGGTGTCGGTGAGGGTGAATCCGGGGCTTGGGTCGGGGCATAACAACCGGACGAATGTGGGGGGGCCTTCTTCGAGTTTCGGGATTTGGTATGAGCATCTGGATGCGATTGAGGCGGCG
>DTSJ01000270.1 GCA_012965445.1 Candidatus Hydrogenedentota bacterium | reverse complement strand
GCGGTATGCAGACGTAGGTCGCGCCGAAGCCTATTCCGATGAAGAACAGGCAGACAAAAGTAAAGGCGAAGCTACTCGAGAAAAAGAACCCGATTGCGCCGAGTCCTTCAAGGATTAGTCCAACGATGATGACGTATCTGGGGTTGATTTTGTCACCCAGGATTCCGGATAGCCTTCCGATGATGCTGATCAGCGCGAGCGAGCCCATGATGATTGCGATGGCGTTGGTTTCGAGGCCCTGCTCAGAAAGGTGGGTACGCCCGTGCGCGACTACGACGCCCCAGGGGACGGCATACGCAACACCAGCGATTGTCATCAGGAAAAACTGCTTGGTCATGATCGCACGGATCGGAGCCCAGCTGACTTCTTCCGCAGAATCAGTCGTTTCATCAGAATCGTCTTTCTTTTTGGCCGCACCGTCGCGCTGCAGCCCCATTTTCTCAGGGGTGTCTCTAATGCAGATGCCTGCGAGCAGTGCTGTGGCAAAACTGATGCATGCGATGATCTGCCAACCCGTGCGCCAGGTGTTTTGAAAGTTTTCAATCACCCAGGCATCAAACGTCGTGATGCCGAAGCCCACGACGCCCCCGGAGCACAGGATAATGGCGATGACCAGTCCGAGTCGCTTTCGAAACCAGTTCTGACCAAGCGTTTGGCACGGGATAATCGTTGACATGCCGATGCCACATCCACCTAGAACGGACATGCCCAGTAAGAAATGCCATTTCTGGTCTGCCGAACCTACGATGAGGAATCCGATTCCGGCCATTGCGCCGCCGATGGCCATACAGGCACGGATTCCAATAATGCGCTGAAGTATTCCTACGAAAGGGCCGACAGCACTGTAAATGAATGTGAAGAGGCCGAAGACCAGTCCGAGGTCCGCTTTGGTAAATCCCAACTCGGCTTGAAGTTCTGGGAAGTAGAAGCCCCAACTATAGTAAGCTGGCGAGATGCCGAAACCGTAGCAGATGCAGGCGACTGCGACGACGTACCATCCGTAGAAAATTTTCATCACAATCCTTTGCTGAGTTCGTTTCAGGTCTGGGCGTCAGTCACCCTATCACGGTGATCGGGGCGTGCGCAAGCCGCTGGAAGGTGTCGCGTGAGATACGGGCGATCAATCTATTTTGCGCGTTTCGCCTTGGCCTCGGCCTGGATGAAAATGTCCTCAACGTGATCGTTGCACCACGGCAATCGTTTTCCGTAGGCATCGAGAAACGACTGGATGCGTTCGCGGGAAAAGCCGATGGACAAGAGTTCATGAACGGGTGTGACGAGGTCTTTCTTGAAGGGAGCCGTCTCGTCGCTTCGATTCACCTGCATGTCGTACCAGTCCGTAGTTACAAGTCTGGTCGCATCGTCGTATTTTATCAGGGTATTTTCAAGGCTGAAGTTATTGTGAATGATCGCATTTTCGTGGATGCTTGCAAGGAGTTCGCCGTATTGAATGAGCGTTTCCTCAACGGCTAGCCGATTGCTTGCCTGATCTGAGAAGTAGTCGTGGAGTGATCGTGTGTCTTCGATGTATTCAGTGACGACGAGTGTATCGAGCGAACCGACGATGAGGCGCGGCACTCCGAGCAGGCGGTATCGAACGACGGGGATATGGCAGCGTTCGGCGTGACCTACATTACGCCAGTCTTTCGTGGCTTCATCACAACCGAAGAAGGAGCTGCGAAGATGGTTCCAGGAATAGTCGTATCCCCAACGCACGAACCAGGAGGGCTCGTTGGTCTTGGGGGTAAACTTGAAGCTTCGGCTTCGGTGCGCATGGCTGAGCAATTGCCAGTTCGGGGTGTCTTCGGTAACTTCGTCAATGCACAGAACACCATCGGCGACATCATATGGCAGCTCGTTCAATGTGACGCGACACGAAATCATAAAAGTCCGATGCAGGCCGGTACTCCCCCTGAGTATCCCCCGATGCGGCATTGTAACACGAACGGCGAAAAATTGAAACGGCACGCATGCGGACCTGCGAATTGCCGGCTCCTGCCGTTAGTCTTCGGCAGAAATGTGGGCAGGGCCTTCTGACCCAGTAGTGCGGTCGTAGTGTCCTTTACCGTTCTTTCGATAGGTGGTAAAGCCCAGCTTTTCAAGATTCTTGTCCGAAGTGCGGCTTTTGTCGTGCAGGTTGCTGGTGATGCCTGCGATGTTTGGAGAGGTGAATATTCGTTTCACTTTCTCCCCGGTGTCGGGATGCTTTTTCAGCGGCGGATCGGACATCTTGCGAATGATGTCGAACATTTCACCGTCGGAACCGTCCTCGTTGACAATCTGGTACGTATACACAGGCATTTTGTTAAACCTTTAGTGAGAAGCTACATTTGTATCTGTATTATACTGGAAAGCGGAATTTGAGCCAAGTCGGCGGTACGTGGGAGAACTTAGTTCAAGACCTGCTGGACGAATAAAAGGAATGGTCCGATGGCTACCTCGAATTCCGTGCCGTCGTCGTGCGCCATGGTATAGGTACCGACCATCGTTCCGCGATAGGTGGGAAGCGGGCAGAAGCTCGTGTACTCATAAGATTCGCCGGGAAGGATGCGGGGTTGTTCACCGACGACGCCTTCGCCTTTTACTTCTTCTTGATGTCCAAGAATGTCAGAAATCATCCAGTGCCGACGCAGGAGCCGGGCTGCCTGATCGCCTTCGTTGGTGACGGTAATTCGGTATCCAAAGAAGAAGAGACCACGCATCGGGGTCGAGCGCTCCGAGATGTAGAAACTCTCCGAATGCACGCGGATGTTTTCTGTCGTAACGTCCGACCGAATTTCATCTAACTGAGTCATCACTCATCCTTCCCTGTGTACGATCATATCACGCG
>DTSJ01000269.1 GCA_012965445.1 Candidatus Hydrogenedentota bacterium | reverse complement strand
CTGCAACTCAAATCTACGTATACAAAGAACTCACCGCCAGCGAACTCGAAGAAGAATCCAACCGCCTCGCTCACGGCCTCCAAAAACTCGGCATCACCCAGGGTACACGCACCGTCCTCATGGTCAAACCCAGCGTCGAATTCTTCGTACTCACATTCGCCTTCTTCAAGGTCGGCGCAATCCCCATAATGGTCGACCCCGGTATGGGCATCAAAAACCTAAAGACCTGCCTTGCAGAAGCCGAACCCGAAGCCTTCGTCGGCATTACAAAAGCGCACATCGCCAGACTCATCCTCGGATGGGGACGCGCGACAATCCATATCAACGTCAACGTCGGCCCACCATTACCCCTATGCGGTCCAACCTATAAATCAGTTCGCGCAGAAGAAACCTCGCCCGTTATGGCCGAAGCCGATCCCAACGATCTCGCCGCCATTCTATTCACCTCAGGCAGCACCGGAATCCCAAAAGGCGTAGAATACACGCACGACATCTTCAATGGACAAATCGAGAGCCTCCGAGACAACTACGGCATCACCCCCGGCGAACGCGACCTCGCCACATTCCCTCTCTTTGCCCTCTTCGGCCCGGCTCTGGGCATGGCGTCCATCGTCCCGGAAATGGATGCCAGCAAGCCCATCACCGCCAATCCCGCCCATATCATAGCGGCTATGCACGACTACGAATGCACTAACCTATTCGCGTCCCCGGCACTCATCGAAAAGGTTGGAGTCTACGGCCAAGACCACAGCACGCATATCCCAACCCTCAAGCGAGTCATCTCGGCCGGAGCACCCGCAGACCCCGACTCTCTGGAACGCTTCACATTCCTACTCAATTCAGACATCTCAATCCTGCCCTCCTACGGCGCAACCGAAGCACTCCCAGTAGCCTCAATCACGCACCAGGAACTTATCGCCGACACCAAGGAACTCACCGAAGCCGGAAAAGGACTTTGTATAGGCCGCGCACTCGACGGTATCGACGTGCGTATCATCCGCATCTCAGACGATCCCGTCGAAATCTGGTCAGACGAACTCGAAGAACCGACTGGTGTAATTGGCGAAATCTGCGTCTCAGGAAAAATCGTCACCCGAACCTATTTCAAACGCCCCGAATCAACTGCCCTCGCCAAAATCCTAATGGCCGACGGCGAAAAGTTCTATCACCGCATGGGCGATCTCGGCTACTTCGACGATGAAGGCCGAATCTGGTTCTGCGGACGCAAAGCCCATCGCGTGCAGGCCGCCGAACGCGTGTGGTATACCATACCGTGTGAACGCGTCTTCAACGTCCATCCGCAAGTCAAACGCACCGCGCTCGTCGGCGCAGAACGTGGGGGAGAGGTAGTACCCGTGATGTGTGTCGAAATCGATACCAAAGCAGGCGAAGGTTTCGCCTACGATGAAGACAAGAGCGATTTCCCGCCCCTCGTCGAACAGCTCACCGGACTCGCCAATGAATTCGACCATACCCGGGACATAAAAACCTTTCTGGAGCATCCCGGCTTCCCTATGGACGTGCGGCACAACGCCAAGATTTTCCGCGAAAAACTCGCAGTTTGGGCTAAAGAGAAACTGTCATGAGGGTCCTCGTAACAGGCGGCGCGGGATTTCTCGGAAAAGCGCTCGTAAAAAAGCTTCTCTCACAGGGCCACACCGTCCGCAGCCTCTCGCGAGGCGACTATCCCGAACTGCGCAAACTCGGAGTGGGAACGCATCAGGGCGATCTCGCCGAATACCGATACGTCCACCGCGCCGTTGCAGACTGCGATCTCGTCTACCATGTCGGCGCGAAAGCAGGCGCTTGGGGCTCTTATGAAGACTACTACGCCGCGAATGTCATGGGCACACAGAACGTCATCGAGGCCTGCCGTACCCACGGCGTGAAATACCTCGTAAATACCAGTTCGCCGAGTGTTATATTCGGCGGTCAGGATCAAGAAGGGAACGACGAATCGACTCCCTATCCGGAGAAATATATCGCCCACTACCCCAAAACCAAAGCGATCGCCGAGCGCATGGTCATGGATGCCAATGACGACGAATTCAAGACAGTGTCCCTCCGTCCGCACCTCATTTGGGGGCCAGGAGACACGCAACTCATCCCAAGACTTGTCGCGCAAGGCAAAGCAGGCAAGCTGAAATTCGTCGGTTCCGGAACCAAACGCATCGATGCCGTCTACATCGACAACGTCGTAGACGCCCATATTCTAGCCGCAACGAAGCTCATGCACGGCGGAAAATGCGACGGTAAAACCTACTTCATCACCAATGATGACCCCTGGCCCTTCGAACAAATAGTCAATGGAATATTGAAAGCCGCCGACGTTCCCCCAGTTACCAAACATGTCCCCGCCAACATAGCCTACGCCGCAGGCGCAGCCCTCGAACAAATCTACACCCTCCTCCGAAAAAAAGAAGAACCCCGTATGACCCGATTCATAGTCCGGCAACTCGCGACCGCCCACTGGTACGACATCACCGCCGCGAAAAATGACCTCGGTTATTCTCCCGCCGTCTCGATGGAGGAAGGGTTAACAAGACTGACTGAGTGGTTCGAAAGACAGGATGCGCGATGGAAGAAATAGATCAGAAAATGCAAGATGGCTTGGGTTTATTCGCTAAAAGTGTCCGCGAGGCACTCAAAAAGAGAGTAGGTTGACAAATCAGAAATTTCTGATTATACTGATGTTATAGAGTTTAGGGAAAATTCAGGAGAATGTCATGAGTGACCAGGAAACATGCTGTTCCACCGACGAAGCACAGGGATTCAACGTCGATGCAATCGTTACCGTTGACGAGCGCGGACAGATGGTATTGCCCAAAGATTTGCGAGCTCGCGCCGGAATTAAGGCCGGAGACAAGTTCGCGTTGATCAGCTGGGAGAAAGACGGAGAAGTGTGCTGCATGTCCCTGGTGAAAACCAACGCCCTCTCCTCGATGGTAAAAGAGTTTCTCGGCCCCATGATGAGCACTCTATCGACAACTTAATCCAAATTTTTGAAGGAGGATATGAAAATGAGTGACACAGATGTAAAAGAACAAGTAAAAGCACGATACGGATCACTGGCGAGAGGCGAGAGTGCCAGTTGTTGCGGAGACGAACTCGCTGCCGAAGCCACATCCTCGTGTTGCGGAAGCGCGACCGCTGCAGAAGTCATTTCCTCGTGTTGCGGTACCGCCGAAACCACACAGAGCAAAATGAGCAAAAGCGTCGGCTACAGCGAGGAAGAACTTGGCTCATTGCCCGAAGGCGCGAACCTCGGCGTAGGCTGCGGAAATCCGTTGGCCTTCTCCGCTGTCGAAGAAGGCGACACCGTTGTCGATCTCGGCTCTGGCGCGGGCATCGACTGTTTCCTTGCCGCACAAAGAGTGGGGGACAGCGGAAAAGTCATTGGTGTGGACATGACACCAGATATGCTCGCCAAAGCCAGAGCGAACGCTGAAACGGGAGGCTACACCAACGTCGAATTTCGCGAAGGTGAGATCGAAGCACTCCCCATCGAAGACAACTCCGTCGACATCATCATCTCCAACTGCGTCATCAACCTTTCTACCAATAAAGAAGCCGTCTTCTCCGAAATCCACCGTGTCCTCAAACCCGGTGGTGCCTTCTTTGTCTCGGATATCGTTCTGAGTCATCCCCTCCCTGAATCCATCCGCAGTTCCGCAGCAGCCTATTCAGCCTGCGTAGCCGGTGCTATGCTCAAGGATGACTACATCGGCATTCCTGAATCAAAGGGGTTCAAAGATATCGATATCATGAGCGAAGCGACCTACCCTATCGATATTTTGACAGCCGACCCCACCGTATCCAGCCTGAAGAGTCGGCTCGATTGCGTCAGCGAAGAAGAATACGAGCAAGCCACGACTGCCCTGGTAAGCATCAAGCTCACAGGAAAAAAATAATAGGACCCAATAATTGAAAACGGCTCTCTGTGTTATCCACAGAGAGCCGTTTCATACCATTCACAAACGATAAATAGAAAATTTATTCTGTCGCAACCTCTTCCTTGTCACCTTCAAGCTCCTTAACCAGCTTCGCGTTTTTAGAATTGACGCGGTTCGCCTTTTCAAGGTGGGAGCTTAGCGTATGAATGATGTTCAGTAGAAGCCGAACTGCGACGTGCTTTTCAAAGATGCTGTTAATCTGCCGTTCGTCAAGGGTAAACAATTTCACATCCGTGGCCGCATCCGCACTTGCGCAATGAGGACGATGATTCAGCACCGACATTTCGCCAAAAGCGTCGCCCGGACGACACTTCCCGATTACCGTCCGGTCAATCGTGATATTGACCATGCCGTGCAGAACAATGAACAGATTGCTGCCAAGCTGACCTTTATGAAAGATGGAGTCGCCCGCACGAAACTCCAGTTTACTGCCGAGTTGGAGAACTTCCGACACTTCCTCCGGCGTTAGACCACTGAACAACTTAATCTTCTGCGCATACGTTTCGTATCGTCTCATGTCGCTCATAGCAACTTCTCCAGCAGTGCATCGAGTAGCTCGTCACCTGATGATACTGCAATTTGTAGCGCGTGTAAACTAATCTCAGAGGGAATCATATCGGGCTAGTGTTCAGTAGATGAACACCTTGTCACGTTCTGATGTCTGCATATTTAGACACGCGTGGCGGGACAATGGTTCCATTCACAGGATTCAAGTACGAGTCGCGCATGTAGGACTATTTCGGGAATTCGCGGTGTGTCTGACCTGTGTAAATTTGACGCGGGCGATGAATTTTGGAGCCCTCCTCGCGCATTTCCAGCCAGTGCGCCAACCATCCAGGCATACGACCAATAGCGAACAGGACGGTGAACATATTCACCGGAATTCCCATTGCCCGGTATATGATGCCGCTGTAGAAGTCGACGTTCGGATAAAGGCTGCGTTTGACGAAATAATCGTCCTCAAGAGCAATCTTCTCGAGGTTCTTTGCAATGTCCAGAAGCGGGTCAGTTACGCCCAGTTCCGCAAGCACATCGTCACATGCTTCCTTCAATATCGTGGCACGCGGGTCGAAGTTCTTGTATACACGATGGCCAAAGCCCATCAGACGGAATCCTGAATCCTTATCCTTTGCCATTTCCATATATTTCTTGTAGTCGCCGCCATCGTCGTTGATAGCCTCGAGCATTTCAAGGACCGCCTGGTTCGCCCCTCCGTGCAAAGGCCCCCAAAGGGCCGAGATACCAGCGCTCATCGAAGCAAACATACACGTCTGGCTGCTGCCAACCATTCGCACGGTGGAGGTGCTGCAATTCTGCTCATGGTCTGCATGTACAATCATCAGCATATTCAGGGCGCGTTCGCGCTTCTCCGATATCGTATAGCTACCGTCCGCCTCTGCAAACATACCGTTGAGAAAATTACCACAATAGCTAATTTTCGGGTCTAATGTGACGGGAGTCCTGTCCTGAGTATGCCTATAAAACTCCGTTGCAATTTTGCGCACATGACCTAGCATCCGCAATACATTCGTTTCCTCAGCCGTATCATCATCATAATCACTGTACACCGAAGCAAGCGCAGCCGTCATAGAACTCAGCACACTCATCGGATGCGCGTCCTTGGGAAAAGTCGTAATCAAATCGCTAATCGCCTGAGGAAGCTTGCTGTGTTCAGCAATTCCGCCCTCAAACTCCTTCAGCTGCGCCTCCGTCGGAAGCTCACCATGAATCACGAGATACGAAACCGCCGGAAAGCTGGCATGATGGGCCAGGTCGTCAATAGCGTATCCGCGGTGTTGAAGAATTCCTTTTTCACCATTGATAAAGGTGATTGCGGACTTGCAGGATCCCGTATTGCCGTAACCCGGATCGAAGGTGATCGCCTTGGTTTGCCCGCGCAGGCTACCAACGTCGATCGCCACTTCTCCTTCACTGCCCTCGAAGGTTGGAAGCTGGAAGTCTTGACCATTCAGAGTAAGTTTCGCATCGCCCATAGTCGTATCAAGTCCAATCTGGTTAACGGATGAATCGAACTCTAGCGGTTCGATTTAAGGTTATCTGCACATTCAGGAAGCAGCCCTGCCTCCGGTGCGACGCGGATACGTCACGGAAATGAAAATACACTATAAGCGGGTGGAATTCAAGCTGACGTTACTGTACAGGCATGTATACCAGGCGTATCAGGGTAGAATGCCTGCCAGGCGAACCAATAGAGCTTTACATGAGGGATTATCTTGTTAGTACGCGTGTTCCTGACCTCAAAGTTGCCTCTGGTGTTGCCTAGAGTAATTTGTAGCTCAGTGTCGGCGAATGTATCAACGATGAGGCGATCCGCGGCAGAGCGGAGCAGGGGAATGGGGTATGCCTTCGTCTGGCCGTCTATCTTGAGCCCCACGACCCAATCCTTTACAGCAAATTCCTCGCGTATCTGCCCGACGTGAAACATGTTCTTCGGACTTTCAAAATACTCAGCATAGGCTCGACCATGATAGTCTCGGGAAACCCCGGTATCCATCGACAGTACCTTGCCCTCCGGGTATTTATTACGCCACTCTCCCAGGGACATCTCGGTAGACGGTAGCCAGGTAAGGACCGTGTTTACCCGTTCACCGGCAACCGACATCATATTCAATTGAGACCACATGCTTTTGCTCTGATGGTCATACATTCGTGCCAAACAATAATTTTTAGCGGATAAGCCCGCGTTTCTCCGTTGTGGGTGAAGCTAATCACAGTATGTCGGTCAGAAAAGCCCTCATCGGTGTCGGCGCTCACGAAAGTCGGCTTCAGGATCGCCGGTATGCCGTCCCGTCCGGGTCCCGCAAGCAGGATTTCGTTTAAAGGGATTATGCTGTTGTCCACTCTGAAATTGTTGAACCGTAGGGGATGGGTTCGATAATCCTCGATTTCATCGAGAAAAGTTTCTCTGACGAACCATGCTGCACCCGCAGCGCAGATTGCGATGGTAGATATGCAGATCGTCAACATACGCTTTGCAGACTTAGTTTTCACGCCACTTTCCTTTCAGGATGGAGAATAAGCGACTATCAATCTGGTTAAATACATTCGAGATTCTCTAGTTCGTATGTCATCAATTCATGTCGGAACCTGGAAAATCTTCGCGGAGTGCAGATAGCGAGTATTTAGAACTTTCTCAAGCGTCAGGGTAGAGTGGTGAAAATCTATAAAATCGATACTCACCTGAGTCGCAATTGGCAATAGAAGTAATCATATGATACCGTTATCGCAAGAAGTGCTTAGCATATCCGGTCTAAGTCGTTAGAATCGCCCAGACCTACTCAGACGATAAATACCAGGGAGAGCGTGCCAAATGGCATCGGGTACCGACGAGTCATCACCAAATTCCGACGAAACTAAAAAGAATGAAGAATCCGTGCTGCTAGAGCGCCGTGAATTGTCGGCCGGGACGCATGAAGCCCCCCCGCTTGAGCACGAATCATATTTCAAACGCTTTTTGCATCACGATATGGTCGGATCCGGCTTTTTGCTGTTTGCCGGAGTGGCCGCAGTTATCATCGCCAATGGACCTTTCGTTGAGCAGTACCACCATTTTTGGGAAACACCGCTGGGAATCAGTTTCGGCGACGGTGGAGGATTCCAGAAAAGCCTTCACCATTGGGTCAATGACGGCCTGATGTCCATCTTTTTCTTTCTAGTGGGTCTGGAAATCAAGCGCGAATTGCTCGCCGGGGAACTCAACGACGTACGCAAAGCGATGCTGCCCGCAGCAGCAGCCGTGGGTGGGATGATCGTTCCCGCACTGATCTTTGCCGCATTCAACGCCGGGAAGCCCAGTGCGGCTGGTTGGGGCATTCCTATGGCGACAGATATCGCTTTTGCCGCTGGGTGCATCGCTCTTTTGAGGAAGTGGGTGCCTTTGTCGCTCATGGTTTTTTTGGTCGCACTGGCCATTGTCGACGATTTGGGTGCCGTGACGGTCATCGCCCTGTTCTATACAGAAAAAATTGCGGTAGGCCCTCTCGTCGTTGGTGGCAGTCTAATTGTTCTTTCGTTTTGTATGGGACAGTTAGGGATAAGGAGAACATGGCCTTATGTAGTTATCGGAATTATCATCTGGTTCGCGTTTCTGGAGTCCGGGATTCATGCAACGATCGCCGGCGTGTTGCTAGCCTTTACGATTCCGGAGAAAGCACGCTACCACACACACAATTTCCGCGGGCGGATGGAGACGTTGATCGGTAAATTTGACGACGCTGAGAAGCTGTGGGACGACGATCTGAGTGTCGTAGAAACCGACCTGAAAGATTTGATGGTGAATCACGCCCAGCAAGGTCTTATCCGTCGTATGAACGATGAGTGCCATTTTGTAGAAGCACCCCTGCAGCGAATTGAACACAATATCGAGCCCTTTAGCGTTTTCGTGATCATGCCTATATTCGCATTTGCCAATGCTGGTGTACATTTGGAATTGTCTCATCTCGGAGAGATGATCAAACAGCCGATCACCCTCGGCATCATCTTCGGCCTATTTATCGGAAAGCCGCTTGGAATCGTTCTCGCGTCATTTGTCATGGTGAAACTGGGGTTTGCGTCTCTTCCTCGCGGTGTTACCTGGGCACAGCTGACAGGCGTCGGATTTCTAGCGGGAATAGGCTTTACCATGTCGTTGTTTGTCAACGAACTTGCATTTCTGGGGATCGAACCTGAACAGGCAGAGGAACTCATTTCCTCCGGCAAGATAGGCATTTTTATAGCCAGCATTTTGTCAGCAGTCGTCGGGCTGGTCTGGCTGAAAGTGACCTGCAAGGATGTACAAGACTAACCCAACTGGGTGACTACTTCTTCTCCACAGACTCAGTCCGTATCACCAGATCTGTTCCTTGATCGAAGAACTTACATTGGTGATTCCAGCAAATCATCATCTATTAGCAGCACAGCATTAAACCCGTTTGCTTCAAGACTGTCGACTATTTTCTTTATTGAAACCGTTACGTCGGATGCCACTGCAATATTCAGCTGCTTTGCGTCGAAGTCAACAAGTGCCGATAAAACTCCGGCAATCGGCGCAACGGTCTGTTCCACAATGGTCGAACAGCCGGCGCAAGTCATGCCCTCGATACTCATCGATACCGTGTAGGCTGTGGAATCAGAATCGATCACATTCGCGTTTGCATTCGGAACCAGATCCGGCAGAAAGGTCGGCAGAAACGCAAAAACTCCCGCGAGCAGAACCATCACCCAGGTATAGGCTGGCAATAGCATCCTCGATTCTGATTCAGTGCAAGACGGGCACGAAACCTTCTGTCGATGGTTTCGATATTGGAGAAACACCATAGCGCCAAGGGCCAACGCAGCGAATCCCAGGAAAAACGGCCGAGTCGTCGCGAAAAAGGGTCCTATTCCACCAGACGAAACGCCCAATGCGAGCAAGCCCAGGGGAAGCGAGCAGCAGGCAGATGCCGCGACCGCTGCGAACAAAGAGCCTCCCGCCGCCCAGCGATGATATCCTGTTTCTGCTGACGCCGATATTGATGCGCACGACCGCGCCGGTTCGAGCGCGTTGGTCATTTCTCTGTGAATGCCGAGCTGTGCTTCCTCGACTGCCTCTCTGAGCACCTCAAATGCGGGAACGTCCCCGCCACGATAGAGGCGACAGGAAAAACCGTAGTCGTCTCGGTTCCGAGCCTCTACCTCGATATCCAATCCGCTGATCTGAATTGTCGGAGAACCCAAAAACTTCATCTGCTGCGCCTGATTGTCGGTCAAAATCTCGATTTGTCGAATTTTAATGTCAGACAGGTCCAGTTCTCTTAAAGTATTTTCGATGTACCCAAGTGCTGGCTCGTAGTTCGGGCAGCCTTCGAAATACAGTAGATCAATAATCATAGACAGTGCGTTCCTTTTCTCAAGTTGACGTAAGTATAGAGGTTGAAGGTCAAGCAGAAGTTTTTGATTCGTGTAACATATAGTAACAAAACAGCTTATGCATCTATTCGGAATGGTGTGTCAGCTCATCCAGAACTGCGCAGTCCTCCGAATCGACAGATCCCTAGCGCATGGATTTGAACGAGTCCAGCGTCTTTTTCAGGTGCTTCAGCTCCGTAAACCGCCCGCTTACGTACGCCAAACGATGTTCAATGAGTGTCTAAACTGCACCGCACGGCTCCAGGCGCCCACGCTGGATCGAAAGCAGTGTCGAGATATCTTCCAGCGTAAATCCCGAAGCCTGTGCCGCCTTGATAAAGCGTA
>DTSJ01000268.1 GCA_012965445.1 Candidatus Hydrogenedentota bacterium | reverse complement strand
TTTTTGGAGTTTTTATTTCACACGCGGGACTACTTGATGGACACGGCACAGGTCGCGCTTTTCCAGGAACACGGCGGACCGCTTGCGGTGGACGGCAAGGGTGAATTCCCGACTGATACGATGTCGAACACTGCGTTGAGTTACGAAATCAAATACACCTATCCCGATAATGTCAAGATGACGGTCAAGTCCGGCGGAACGGGGATTGCTTTCTTTGGCACTGATGGCTGGGCCGGAAGCGCGTCGTGGCGTGATCCTTTGAAGGCGAGTAGTCAGGATATTCTGGATGCGGTTATCGCTCCCGAGACGAACAAGATGTATCCGATTCCGGTTGGTGAACATCAGGCGTTTATCGACGGCGTGAAGTCGCGAAAGATGCCGTATTACAGCCCCAAAGATATTCATCGGCTCAGTTCGGCGATGCACATCGGAAACATTTCGATGCGGCTTGGTCGGAACTTGGAGTGGGATCCGGTTGCGGAAAAATTCATCGACGATGGCGAGGCGGATGCGATGCGGTCAGGGGATGGGCGCGGGGAGTGGGCGTTGGAGAACATCGTTTAGCGGCGCAGGAAAATGGAGTGCTGAATGAGCAAAGAATCATACGAAGTGTGGCTAACCCAACTGTTCGAGCATGATGAATCAAAAGGTGATTGGCGATGGGATGACGAAGTCGATGACTTTACGTGGAATGAAGAACAGATTGTAAATCTAGTCACAAAGACACTCAAGAACTACAGAGAAGATGTAGCGCACTATTCCGATTGGCAGATCGCGATGGGCGTCGATTTTATCTTCAACAGCGGCCAGGAGTACGCGTACGCGCTTCGAGATGGATCGGTTCCTATAGAAAATCGAATTGAAGCGATACGATCCATAAAATACATTTACAAGTATTGCTTCGACCGACGCTGCGACCAAGTTCTAGGTCATCTTTCCGAGCCCGGAAATCCGCTCAATGACATCTGCTACATGTTATGGGATGTAACCCCACTAATCTACTGCGAGGACAATCCCAGAAAACAAGCTCTCTATGAGGCGGTGGCTGATGTGATGGAGTATTCTCTGAGTTGCAGAAACGTAGCCTGTATCGAAAGCGGTCTGCACGGTCCAGAATATCTCACACCATACTTTCCCGCAGCAAAAGACATTATTCAAAGCTTCATTGAATCTGGCATCAAACTCGATCCGCGTCTGCTCGAATATGCTGAAGCCGCAAAATCCGATTGCATCAATTAGCCGTCCTTTTTCCCACGTTGTAAGATGCGCCGACCCAACGAATAGTGTATGATCGCGCGGAAAGTTACGAATCCTGCCGGAGTGCACGATGTCAGTTATTGAAGAATTGAAGTGGCGCGGTCTGCTTAGTCAGATGACCGATGATGAGTTGCCGAAGGTGCTGGATGCAGGGCCGATGACGCTTTACGCGGGCTTCGATCCGACGGCGGACAGTCTGCACATCGGGTCGATGATTCCTATCATGGGTCTTGTGCATTTTCAGCGGGCGGGGCATAGGCCGATCGCGGTGCTGGGCGGGGCGACGGGCTTGATCGGTGATCCGAGCTTCAAGGCGACGGAGCGACAGCTATTGACGCGCGAACTGGTGGACGAGAATGTCGTGGGGATTCGCAAGCAGCTTGAGAAATTCATTGATTTTGACGGCGAAAATGCGGCTGAGATGGTCAATAATATTGACTGGATGGAGAAATGGTCGTACATCGATTTTCTGCGCGATGTGGGCAAGCATTTTTCGGTGAATGTGATGATGGCGCGGGACTCAGTGAAGCAGCGCTTGACAGACCGTGACCAGGGAATGTCGTACACGGAATTTTCGTACAGCCTCTTGCAGTCCTACGATTTTCTGCATCTCTATGATGAGTATAATTGTCAGCTTCAGATTGGCGGGAGCGATCAGTGGGGCAATATTGTCGCGGGCATGGATCTGACGCGGCGTATGCGCGAGGACGCGAAGACCTACGGCCTGACTTTGCCGCTGGTCACGAAGGCGGACGGGGCGAAATTCGGGAAATCGGAATCTGGGAACGTATGGCTGGACGCGGAACGCACTTCGCCCTACAAATTTTATCAGTTCTGGATCAATCAGGCGGACGCGGACGTGGTTCGGTATTTGAAATTTTTCACGCTGCTTTCGCAGGACGAAATTGGCGCCTTGGAACAGCAGGTGGCGGATGAGCCGCATCTGAGGCAGGCGCAAAAAACGCTGGCGGAGGAAGTGACTCGATTGGTACATGGCGAGGAGGCCCTTCAGAATGCGGTCGGTGCGAGTGAGGCGATGTTCGGCGGGGATTTGTCGGGGCTGGATGAAGCGACGCTGATGGATGTGTTTTCGGAGGTGCCTTCGGAGGAAATTGATCGGGGGACGCTTACTTCGGGCGGTTCGCTACTGGACTTACTGGTGGAACGCGGCATTTTCCAGAGCAAGGGTGAGGGCCGGCGTATGATTAAGAACGGCGGGTTGTATTTGAACAGTGCGCGCGTCGAGAAGGACGATGTTGTGTTTAGTGCGGAGTCGTTGTTGACCGAGAATATGGCGATCGTGCGTAAAGGTAAGAAGAATTATTACTTGTTGAAAATCAAATAGTGCGCCTTACACAGTCTCGGAATTTGTTGTCCCGGTGTACCTGAACCGAGTTGGCCAAACAAGGAGTGATAATAATATGGACAGGATCGTAAGAAGAGAATTCGTTGGAAGTTGGGTCTTCGTTACGGCTCTATGCGCAGCCGTATATGGTATCCCCATCGCCATCATACATCTAATCAACAACACGATAGAGATGCACACAGAGATTTCGGATTCAAAAGAGATCATTCACGTCGT
>DTSJ01000267.1 GCA_012965445.1 Candidatus Hydrogenedentota bacterium | reverse complement strand
ATGCTCCGCGATTTCCTCACCGCGATCTTCCGGCTTTGTCTACAGTTGGGCGTGTGATTACGCCGGACTTGTTGGGCTTTGGACGTTCGGACAAGCCTGCGAACAAGGAAGACTTTACTTATAAGCTGAACCTGGATGCTCTCAAGTCTCTGATATCGCAGTTGGACCTTCAGAATATTACGCTGGTTTGTCAGGATTGGGGTGGACTGCTGGGACTTCCTCTGGCGACGCGGAACAGTGATCGCTTTGCGCGGCTTGTGATCATGAACACCGGATGCCCGACGGGTGAGGAGACTCCATCGGACGGGTTCCTGGCTTGGCTGAAAGCGGCTGAGCAGATGGAGGACATGCCGGTGGGTCAGATCCTTCAGGGCGCGACCGAAACCAATCTTCAGCCGGATACTGTCGATGCGTACGACGCGCCGTTCCCGGACAAGACATACAAGGTAGGAGCGCACAAGTTTCCACTGCTGGTTCCGATCAGCACGGACATGGAAGCTGCGGAATATACCGGTCCCGCCAAGGCTGCGCTGAAGGAATGGACGAAGCCTGCGCTGGTAATGTTTTCTGACAAGGATCCAGTGACACGCGGGGGCGACAAGGCGATGCGTCGGCTGATTCCTTCGGCAAGTGATGAGCCGGAGATCTTGATTACTCAGGCGGGACATTTTTTGCAGGAAGATCGCGGTGAGGAAATCGCGGAGCATATCGTAGAATTTATTGAACGGCGTCCGGTGAGCGAGCGAGCGTTGTGCGGATAACCAAAAGGATTGAAACGATGTCTGAGAAAGAAGTGTTATATGAGAATAGTGACGGCATTGCAACGGTGACGCTGAATCGGCCTGCGCAGTTGAATGCGTGGACGGCGCAGATGAATATTGACTACTGCGGGGCGATGGCCGAGGCCGAAGAGGACGGCGATGTGCGTGTTGTTATTTTGACCGGCGCGGGTGATCGGGGATTTTGTGCTGGCGCGGATATGAGTCTGCTTTCTGGTCTTGCTGGCGGTGAAGGCGGCGGGACCAGTGTTGAGGGTGAGCTGCGGGAAGTGCAACTAGATGATGATACTCGTGCAGATTTTCGGCAGCAGTTTTCGTGGCCGATGGGGATGAAGAAGCCTGTGATTTGTGCGGTGAACGGCGCGGCGGTCGGGCTTGGGATCGTGCATACGCTGTACTGCGATGTACGGTTTGCGAGCGAGACGGCGAAGTTCAGCACGACTTTTGCGCAACGGGGTCTGATTGCGGAGTACGGGCTGGCGTGGCTGCTTCCGCGGATTATCGGCCGGAATCATGCGATGGATATGCTGCTGACGGCGCGGATTGTGAAGGCGGCTGAGGCGAAGTCTATGGGGCTGGTTTCAGAGGTGTATGCGCCGGGCGAACTGATGGACCGGGTTCGCGAGTATGCGGGCTATATGGTCGAGCATTGTTCGCCGCGATCGATGGCGATCATCAAGAAGATGACGTATAACGCTCAGTTTGAGTCGCTTGAGGAGTCATGCCAGATCGCGCTGAGCGAGATGGCGGACAGTATTGCCGGGCCTGATTTTATGGAGGGGGTCAGTTCGTTTTTGGAAAAGCGGAAACCAGCGTTTCCTTCGGTTTAGACTAGAATAGAAACTTTGCTGAAAGGCCCGTGGCGATGAGTCACGGGCCTTTTTTTGTTCACACGTGATTCCGAATCGCAGAGACGAAAAAGCACTCTAATGGCGCTGCCTTTTCTCGGTGGCTACACGGCCTACGTGTAGTTCGTTTCGACTTTTGGCGAGTTTTACCTGCTTGGTGCGTTCGGTGCGTCTCGCGCGTTGTTCCGGCGTGAGAGTTTTGTAGCAGCGGGGGCAGCAGATGCCTTCTTCGTAGTGTTCGGAGGTCTTGTCTCTAGGGCTTATGGGGTCGCGGCACCCCCGGCAGAGTTCGTAATCGCCCTGATTCAGGCCGTGGTCCACTGAGACGCGCTCGTCGAATACGAAGCATTCTCCCTGCCAGGCGGACTGGTTTTCGGGGACTTCTTCGAGGTATTTAAGGATGCCTCCCTTTAGATGGAAGACTTCTTCGAATCCCTGGTTCAGCATGTAGGAGGAGGCTTTTTCGCAGCGGATGCCCCCCGTGCAGAACATGGCGACTTTCTTGTGTTTTTTGGGGTCGCAATTTTCTTTGATGTAGGCGGGGAAATCGCGGAAGGATCTGGTATCGGGGTCGAGCGCGCCTTCGAAGGTTCCCAGCTCGACTTCGTAATCGTTTCGGGTGTCGATCAGGAGGACTTCGGGGTCGCGGACGAGGCTTGTCCAGTCTTTCGGGGATACGTAGGTGCCGACTGTTTTGTTCGGGTCTGTGCCGGGGACGCCGAGGGTGACGATTTCCTTTTTGAGGCGGACCTTCATGCGGTAGAAGGGCTGTTCGGCGGCCTGGGATTCTTTGTGATCGAGGTCTTTGAGTCGGGGATCGGCGCGGAGGTGGACGAGTACGGTGTCGATGCCTTCTTGCGGGCCTGCTATGGTGCCGTTTATGCCTTCTTCCGCGAGGAGGATCATGCCTTTTACTTTGTTTTGGGTGCAGGTATCGAGGAGTACTGGTTTGAGTTCCTTGTAGTCCGGCAGCGTGGCGAATTTATACACAGCGGCGACTGTGAAGGGGGGTGTTTCGGACATTTTTTTCGGGAGATCCTTCCGTTGAAAGGGGGTAGTATAGCAAATGTTGGGAGAATCGGTTGAGCCACGGCTCCGCAGGAGTGTTGCCCTCCCCTTGGGCGTTGCAATTCGTTATTGGTTGACAAATTTGGAGTGGTGCCGGCAATACTATAGTGTTCTTGGTGTGATGGTAAGGGAGAATTATTTTGAGTCCCGTTG
>DTSJ01000266.1 GCA_012965445.1 Candidatus Hydrogenedentota bacterium | reverse complement strand
AGACTCTGCCGGAGGCTCAGAACCACGGGGAAGAACTATATTACAAAATTATCATGAATTATCCTCAGGTGCATGTGGAACTGCTGGCTGGGACGCGTGCAACGAAAATTGATGTACTGAGCCGTATGCAGAATTGCGACATGGTCTATTATATTGGGCATACGGAGTATTGTGATGATGAGCGTGGTCAGAGTAGCTGGCTTCTGAAGGATGATCGTCTGACGAGCCAGGATTTCGAGAATATCCATACGCCGCCGGGTCTTGTTTTTGCCAATTCGTGCGACTCTGGTAGAGAGGGTTCCTGGGAAGGTACGGACAAGCATTTAATCAGCAAAAAAGGTGTGGCTGGCGGGTTTATTATGGCCGGGGTGACCAACTACATTGGGGCGTTATGGCCAATTCCGGCGGAAAGCAGCGTGGTATTCGCCAATTCGTTTTTCGATGCCGTATTGACCGGGACACCTGTGGGGCAGTCTCTTCGGCTCGCACGACTGGGGGCCTCCGACAGATTCGGCAAGGGTAACCCCATCTGGGCCAGCTATGTATTGTACGGAAATCCCTCGCATATTCATGTTTAAGGGAAAAAGTGTAATCACTTAAGCCATTATGTCGTCTACTGTATACAAAAAGGACAAAGCCCTGATAGAGGCTTGTATTCATGGTGAGTCCGGAAGCTGGGACGAATTCATCCGTGAGTATGGTCGGCTGCTGCGATCAATCGCGTATGGTTTTGAGCGACAGCTTTCGATGGTCGGACTGGATGCGGACGACTTAAAGGGTCATATCTATGAGAAGCTGTTGGAAAACGGATGTGGACGGCTGCTGGCGTGGAAAGGCCGGGCCAAGTTTTCTACATTTCTGGTGATGGTAGTTCGGAATCTTGCTTTGGATTTTCTGGCAAAGCATACGAAAGGACCGTTCTTGGAACGCCCTGTTGACATACCGGAACAAGGTGACACCGCAGTATCCATAGAAGAAATGGAGCTGACCCGGAATCAATTGTCCGTACTTAGGGACGCTTTGATGGAACTCCCCGAACGTCAGGGTGTGGTGTTGCGTATGCGTCTGGAAGGTAAAACCCTGCGCGAAATATCGTACGCGCTCAACAGGCCTGCCGGGACCATATCCGTAGAGAATTCGCGCGCGACCAAAGCGCTCCGAAAGAAGTTACGCATCCGGTTTCCAGAATTGTGGGAAGGGGAGGATTTGTAATGCAGTGTATAACTGAAGCGGCACTGGCGGATCTTGCGCTGACTGTTGTAAGTAGAACGGCCACTACTGCAGGAACGAAAAGATCGACTGAGCATGTAGAATCCTGTGAAGGTTGCTCACGTCTTTTCGCCACGCATCTTGCGGTCGCACGGGCAGTTGATGGTTTTTCGCGGGTGCCAGCTGAAAGGGAGCTACGCCGCGATTGTCTGGACGAGAACGCTTTGGCGGAGTTTGTTGATGATGTAATGACTGAGAACGAGCGGGACGATGCGATGCACCATTTGACTCGGTGTCAGGATTGCGTTTCGCAGTTATCCGGTCTAGCGACTTCATTGAGGAGTGCGGAACCATCGACATTGTCATACGTATTCAAGCGCGTTAGGGATGGGCTGGACCTGCTGCTGCATCCCGAGGAAGGATTCACGCTTGTGTCCCACGAACCTGCAGTCGTCCTGGAGGCTAATGCTCAGGGACTAAGCGTGTACAGCTGGCTGCAGCAGACCGGGGATTATTCGGTTCAGTTTGATCTCCAGGAACTCGAAAACGGATCGTATTCGGTACAGTTGACCCTTTCTCAGCAGGAGGCATCATCCGATCAGGCTCGATTGATTGTGCGGGTAGACGGAAATATTGTGCAGGCGCAGCCGCTGCCGGCGTCTGGAAAAACGCGGCTAGACGGTCTGTCCGCGCAAACCTACGATATAGAAATCGTCTTTCTCGACCATACAATAGGCCCCTTCGAACTTGCGATTGAATAAAATCTGCGGGCAGTTGTATTTCTCAGCAGATGTGTAGTTAATCGACGAGTAGGGAGGTTCTGAAATGACCAGCAAGCATGGAGACAGACCAGTATTATGGGATAGATTCACGCAGTTCATGCGTTGCGTCTACAGGCACGACCAGAGGGTATGGATGAGCATCTTCGGGCGCCGCTAGAGCATTTTAACAAAAACTATAGCCGTTTTCTGCTACTGCACCTTCCATTTCCAAGGCGCGGGTCCGGAGTCATAGCGGGCTATGTCGAGGACTCGCAACGCAGGAAATGGAAGGTTCGCAACGCGAAAAACGGCTATAGTTTTTGTTAAAACGCTCTAGCCTTATCTGCGTCTTTTCGAACATTGAATTTCCGCTAGTGGTCGATTTTGTCGTTTTGTAGCAGCGTCTGAATCATCTTGTTGTTCACGTAGACGCATAGAGACCATAGACTCTCGACCTAGTGAATATTGTACACGGCCTTAGAGTGGTGTGAAGGGTTTCCGAAAGATTTACGGATGTTATCCAGACGGTCATTGAGGAGATCGTATTTCTTTGTCATCGATCGATTTCGAAGGTCTTCTACCGTCGACCCCCAATTCAGGGATGCGATTCTTTTCTGACGAATCATCTATTTGTAATAGTACCTGAGGTTACTTTCGGTTGCCCGAAGAATATGAAATGCGGCGGCCGTCGGCAACTCGAAGGCGATACATTTTCCTGCTTTTTCGAAATCACTTCGCGCTATTTTAGGCAGTTTTCCAAAGACATTTGGTGCGAAGAGGCCGCCAGTGTTGCGGAGCAGTTTTTACAGGTCGATTCGTTTGGGAGTCGGCATATAGACGCGGACGCTCGAGAGTTCGGCCTCCATAGTGGGGCGAATGGTTTTCAGGGCATCGCGTATTGCCTGTGCATCATGCTCATTCAATCCAGCATGGTCATCATACTCCGTGAGTTTTTTCAATACGTTAACCAATTCTCCGGTCGCTACCCGTTTCGTGATACGCAGTCCCAGCGAATCGAGGAATTCGAAAAACTGCGTTATGTGGTAGCCGACTGACTCGTCGCCCGCAATTTCGTGTCCCTTTCGAATATGCGTCAGGTGGCCTACGCAGGTCTCGAAGCCGAAGATTTCGCTAAGTTCCCGATGTTTCATGCTGTTTTTCGGCTCCCGATCGATTAGATTGTTTAACTTGACTATTTGTACCGCGAAAATCGAAGTTTGTATGAGCAGACATGGGAACGACTGGATGAATCCGGCGTCAGGGTTGCTGCAGGTAGAGAATATCATAAAAGTACGCGAGACTGACTTCGGAGAGAAACGACCAAAACGTCGGCTACCGGGGTGCAAGCTGCTCTTGGTTGCAAGCCATCGTGAAGCGTGGCACAATAGAATCATGATTCAGGAAGAGTACAGACGAGAGCCGGGCAGTCGGCGCGTCAGCTCGCTCTTGCGTTGCGATTCGGGTGCATCGATTCGCATGATTATCGGAGTTCTGAAGAGATGATGCGCGTTTTTAGACTGACTCGCGTCGGGTTCGCGATCGCGTTGGCATATTGGTGCGTTGACAGCTGTGTTGATGCCTTCATTTTCAGGGAAGGAACCCTCATCGATCAACTCCTCGCGCCGACACCAGCAGAAATCTGGGTTCGACTTGCATTTGGGTTGGCAGTCCTGTGTGCTTCTACATACGCCCAATACACGATTGACAATCTGAGGGATGCAGAGCTTCAAATCAAGCGTAGTGAGGAACGCCTTCAACTTGCGCTCGACGGCGCAGACGAAGGGCTTTGGGATTGGAATATTCAGACCGGTGAGGTGGTGATCAGTGATTTATGGTCGAATATGCTGGGCTATGAGCGCGAGGAGATGGGCTTCCCTCTCGAAAAGTGGTTCGAGATAACGCATGCTGATGACAGGGAATTCGTGGAAGCGGCGATGCGGGCGCATCTTCGTGGCGAAACAGAGTACTACGAAACGCGGCATCGGTTGAAGTCGAAATCTGGCGATTACGTCTGGGTGTTGGACAAAGGGCGGGTGGTCGAGCGCGACGAGAATGGTCGAGGGGTACGATTGGCCGGCACGCAGATTGATATTTCGAGGCAGGTGAGGAGCGAAGAGGAGCGCGCTGAACTTCTTGAGCAGATCCAGAAGAACCAGCGACTCGAAAGTATGGGTGTGTTTGCAGGCGGAATCGCACACGACTTCAACAATATACTGGTCGGCGTCCTCGGATATGCCGAACTTGCGGATGATCGTGTCAGTGATGATCTAAAAACCAAAGAATACCTTTCTGAAATAGTCTCATCCTCTCTGCGGCTCTCCCAATTGTGTCAGCATCTTCTTGCTTATGCCGGGAGGCGCATTGTGGATGTGCAATCGATCGATCTGGTCGTTCACCTGAGAAATCTGGAGAACTTGCTTGGCATCACTGTGTCCAAGAGGGCTTCCCTGAAATTCGACCTCCCTGATACGCTGCCCAGCATACAAGCCGATCCCATTCAGCTGGATCAGGTCGTGCTTAATTTGGTGACGAACGCCTCCGATGCTCTCGAGAACGAAGTCGGTACGATTCGCGTGGCGTTGGGTGAAATCTCGTGCAGTGCCGAAGATCTGAAAATGAGCTACCTCGCGACGGAACTTCCACCAGGTCAGTACATTTACCTTGATGTGGAAGATGATGGAATCGGAATGGACTCCCAGACGGTCGACCGGATATTCGAGCCCTTTTTTACGACAAAGTTTACCGGGCGTGGAATCGGACTTGCGTCTGTACTTGGGATTCTGCGGGGGCATCATGGGGCGGTCACGGTCGAAAGTACGCCTGGAAAAGGGACTTCCATCCGTATATTGCTTCCTGTAGAAACTGTCGCGGCCGATCCCGTATCGCCTTTAATTGAAGAAGTGAGCGATGCGAACGATCATGGATTGATACTTTTGGTTGATGACGAAGAGTTGGTTCGGGAAGTTGCGCGCGAAATGCTTACGCAATCTGGATTTGATGTTATTCTTGCCAAGGACGGTATCGAAGCCATTGAAATTTATGAAGAACGAGGTGATGACATTGACTGCGTTCTGTTGGATCTATTGATGCCGAGAATGGGAGGGGAAGAGACTTTTGCGGAACTTCGACGCATCGACGAGAATGTTCGTGTGATACTGGCGAGCGGTTATGCGAAACCTGATGTCATCGAACAGCTTTCGACACTGGCTTTCGTAGATTTTCTGCAAAAGCCGTTCCTTCGCAGTACGCTTTTGAGGACGATCAGAAATGCGCTGAACAGCTAGGCACCGTCAGCATGCGCATTGACTCTTTGGACCTTGAATTTGCCGAGGTGACGAAGCATAATCATGTTTTCCCGTTTGTAACATGCTTACACTGACTACATCACTCAGATCCTGAATTCCTCTCAAATATGGCTAAAGCTCGTCTCACTATAATTTTTTCCTACCTCGCAGCGTTGGGGCTGCGATCGTCGCCGGATATCTCGTTCGGGATCAGCACCCGCTCCTCATTCTCTTTGTTGCGGATACCGCCGGAACGATAGTCATATTTGCGTTTAGTGTGACGTATCGCAATGCGAGTTTTTACGATCCGTATTGGAGCGTTGGCCCGATTGCCATCGCTGGGTTCTGGCTGTGGTGGCCGGAGAACGCGGAAGCGGTTTCGGTTCGTCAGATCGTTGTGGCAATCCTCGTGGCGACCTGAGGCGCGCGCCTGACGTACAACTGGCTTCGGGGCTGGAAGGGGCTGCATCACGAAGACTGGCGGTACGTAGACTTGCGGAACACTACTGGGCGCGCATACTGGTTTGTAAACTTCAGTGGAATCCACTATCTTCCGACGGTACTGGTCTATCTCGGATGCGTGCCTCTGATGTCGGCACTGGCGAATGGCTCCAATCCTGTCGGACCTCTCGACGCGGCTGCGCTCGTGGTGACGCTTGGGGGTATATGGATTGAAGCCGCATCGGATCGGCAGTTGTTTGACTTCGTTTCGAACAACAACGAGCCCGGGTCTCTGTTGAAAGAAGGTTGGTGGGCGCGGTCCCGGCACCCGAACTATTTCGGGGAGCTGTCTTTCTGGTGGGGACCGTGTCTTTTCGGCATCGCCGCGGATGGAATCAGCTGGTGGAATATTTCGGGTGCTGCATCGATTACCGTGTTGTTCGTGTTCATCACCATCCCCATGATCGAAAAGCGACACCGTGCGAAACGGGAAGGCTATGAGGAATACGTCCGGGAAACTCCGGTCATTATTCCAAGACTTTTTGGTACCTGCAGATCTGAGGAATAGTTTCGAGAAATGACAGATCTGATCTTAACGCACATTCGTTTCATGTTCGTAAAATTGTTTACGTGACAGACTCAACACGGATGGAGAACCATCGGTAAACTGCGGGTATAACCAGCAGGGTAAGCACGGTAGAGGTCAGCAAGCCCCCGATCACGACTGTCGCCAGCGGCCTTTGCACTTCGCTGCCAGTTCCGGTGGATAGGACCATGGGTACGAGACCGAGCGCGGCTGCCGAGGCTGTCATCAATACGGGGCGGAGTCTGAGACAGGCGCCGCGTACGCAGGTTTCGGCCATTGGAACCCCTTCGCGCAGCAGTTGGTTTAGATACGTGACCAGAACCATGCCGTTGGCGAGGGCAATGCCAAATAACGCGATGAAGCCAACCGATGCCGGTACCGAGAGATTTTGTCCGGTCAACCACAGTCCTGCAACACCTCCGACGAGTGCCAGGGGGATATTCATTAGAATGAGAATTGAATTCTTGATGGAACCAAAGCTGAAAAACAGCAGCAGAAACACGATTAGCAATGTAACTGGAATTACGACCGACAACCTCTGGTTTGCTTTCTGCTGAAGTTCGAACTGCCCGCCCCACGTCACAAGATAACCCGAGGGCAGATCGACGTTGTCGTCTATAGCCTTTTGCGCTTCTTCCACGAAGGAACCGATGTCTCTTCCGCGCACGTTGCATTGCACGGTGATGAAGCGCTGATTGTTCTCGCGCGTTATCTGACGCGGCCCGACGATTTCTTCTATGAGTACGAGTTCGCTTAAGGGAACCTTTAGGCTGTCGGGACCCGGAACCAGTATTTCCGCTATAGCTTCTCGTGTATCACGTGCTTCGGGAGCATAGCGAACTACTATATCGAAGCGGCGAATCCCCTCAAATATCTGGCCTGATTCTTTTCCACCCACTGCTGTCTGAATGATCCCCTGCACATCGCCGACGTTGATGCCGTAGCGGGCGATTGCTTCCCGATCAACCTTGATACGAAGCTGAGGCGTACCCGTCACTTGGTCTTTCTGAATATCGGCCGCGCCCCTCACGCCTCGAATCACGCTCTCGATCTCGGCTGACTTCTCCTTCAGGATCTCGAGGTCGGGGCCGAATATTTTGATCGCCAGCTCCGCTTTTGTGCCCGTAAGAAGTTCGTCGACCGCTGCCGCGATGGGTTGCGTAATATTGAAGCGAACGCCCGGAAAATCTTCGAGAAACTCGCTGATCATCGCGTACAACTCATCTGGATTATCGGCGTTTTGCCATTCATCTTCCGGCTTCAACGCGACAAAGGATTCTGCGTTATTCACCGGGTCGGCATGCGCGCCTACCTCCCCACGACCGACACGCGACACGATGCGGGTCACTTCGGGGAACTCCTGCATCAACCGACGCTCGAAACGGGTAACAGTATCGCGGGCTTCCTCCATGGATATGGACGGCGCCATTGTCGCGCGTATAAGCAAATCCCCTTCGTTCAGCCGGGGCACGAATTCCGATCCAAGCTGCGTAAATAGAAAGCCACCGACGGTGAGGAGCGCGACCGCCAGACCTAGAGCTAATGCCGGTATCCGGACGAACAACGACACTACCGGGCGATACACTGCAATCAGGACACGCACCACGATGAATTCTTTATGGTCTTTACCGGTGCGCTTCGGCCGTTTCATCAGGATGCTGCTCAAGACTGGGACTAGTCCCACCGCGAAGATAAGCGAACCGAACATCGCGAAGGCCATGGTCTGGGCCAGGGGACGAAACGTTTTGCCTTCTACTCCTTGCATTGTTAACAGCGGCAAAAAGACAATCACGATGATCAGAAGCGAAAAAACGATGGGACGCGCGACTTCGGCGCATGCGCGTGACACGATCCGAATCAATGGTTCGTCTGAGCCGTCCTCATGCATCATCCGATCAATATTTTCGACCATGACCACCGCTCCATCGACGAGTAAGCCCAGCGCGATTGCAAGCCCGCCCAGTGACATCAAATTTGCAGAAACGCCGAAGTACTGCATAAGCAGAAATGCAAACGCGAGAGAAAACGGAATTGCAGAAAGGACTACCGCACTCGCTCGAAGACTGCCCAGCAGACACAACATGATCACGACGATGAGAACTGCGGCTTCCGTAAGAGCCGTGGTTACCGTTTCAACACACTTGGCAACGAGTGTGGCCTGATCGTAGTACGTTACGACCTTGATCCCCGGCGGAAGAATCTTGTTGATCTCGACCATCCGCGTTTTAACATCGGCGATCACAGTGGAGGTGTTCGTCCCGATGAGTTTCAATACCATCCCGACAACGGTCTCGCCTTTGCCGTCCATCGTGGCCAATCCCCGTCGAACTTCGCCCCCGATCACCACATCGGCAACTTGACGCAGGTAAACCGGAGTGCCATCCTCCGTTTTCACGACGATATTGTCCAGGTCCTCGATTTCCTCTGCCAGGCCTACCGAACGAACCACGTACTCTTCGGAGTTTTTAACGATGAACTGCGCGCCCACGTTCGAATTGTTGCCCCGTACAGATTCCACGATGTCGTCAAGGGAGAGGTCGTATCGCTGCAGGTCAATCGGGCGGACTTGAACCTGGAATTGCTTGACCTCGCCACCCAGTGACAATACTTCAGTCACCCCCGGTACGGTCTGAAGGTTGAATTGGATAAGCCAGTCCTGTATTTCCCGCATTTCCTGTGGCGTACGTTCTCCCGTCTCGTCTTCTACAAAGAAAAAAAGGATTTGGCCGAGACCCGTCGCGATTGGGCCCATCTCTGGTTCACCGAAACCTTCCGGAATGGATTCCCGCGCGAGTTGCAGACGTTCACCCACCAGTTGACGCGCGAAGTACAGATCCATTCCATCCTTGAAGTAAATGCTTATTACCGACAGTCCGAAATTGGAGACTGAACGAATTTCCTCCAATTCTGGAAGACCGTTCATTGCCGCCTCCACCGGATACGTCACGAATTTTTCCACTTCTTCTGGAGCCAGACCCTCCGTTTCGGTGAACACCTGGACGAGTACCGGGGTAACGTCCGGAAACGCATCCACGGGAAGTTGGCGGTAACTGAAGAACCCGGCGGAAAGTATTATCACCCCCACTACACCCATCAACAGGCGATTGTGCAGGGTAAAGTCTATTATTCTACGCATGATTTCGCCATTACTAGTGGTTGTGTCCATCGCCGAGTGAGCCCTTGCCCATCTCGGCCTTCAATGTGAATGCGCCTTCAGTGACGACCCGTTCGCCCGGGACTAACCCGGAGGTGATTTCAACGAAGGTATTGTCGGTACTGCCAACAGTAACGGCACGCGGCTCGAAACCTTCCTCCGTTTTGACAAAGACACTGATTTTGTCCTCGATGACCTGCAATGCGGACTTCCGAACCATCAAATCGACGGGAGATTCCGCCACATTCACGTGCGCCTTTACGAACAAACCCGGCCGCCAGAGACCATCTGAATTCGGAAGTACGACCCGGGCAAGCGCCGTTCGTGTAGCTTCATCGATGACCGGCCCGATATAGGTTATTGGCCCCTTGGCATCGTGAAGATTCTGGCCGGCAGCAACGGTGACCTGTTGCCCCTTCTGAACAAGCGACAGATCTTTTTGATATACGCTGAGGTCGACCCACACGCTGCTGAGATCTGCGATTATAAAGGCTTCTGAACTGTTCTCAAGCACTTCTCCCAGAACAATGTGTTTCTCGACTACCGTGCCGTCGAATGGCGCGAGCATTTCGTATCGCGTAAGAGACTCATCGGGTTGGTTCGGTAGTTGGCGAATGTACGCTTCTGAAAAGCCGAGCGCACGAAGCTCGTTTTTTGCCAGACGTACTTCGATGGCCGCCCCGGCTTGGGCCTGTTTCGCGGAAAGAAAGTCCTGCTCAGCGGAGAGTTTCTTTTCGCGCAGATCGTTTTCACGCTCGAACAGGGCATCGGCCAGCGATTTTCGCTCAACTGACGCAAGATACATCGCT
>DTSJ01000265.1 GCA_012965445.1 Candidatus Hydrogenedentota bacterium | reverse complement strand
GGGGGGAGAGGGGTTAGAGTTAGACTAGGGGCTTTTTCACGAGCTGCACTGCCCCTATTTATCAATCAAGCACCTCGATGACGCCGGCGGCGCCCATTCCTCCTCCGATGCACATTGTTACTACGCCGTATTTTTTGCCTCTTCGTTTTAGTTCGTGGATGATTTGGGTGGAGAGTTTTGCGCCTGTGCAGCCCATGGGGTGGCCGAGGGCGATTGCTCCGCCGTTGACGTTTACTTTTTCGGGGTCGAGTCCGAGTTCTCGTGTTACGAGTATGGCTACGGAGGCGAAGGCTTCGTTGATTTCGAAGAGGTCGATGTCGTCGAGGGTGAGTCCGGCCATTTCGATTGCTTTTGGAATGGCTACGAGTTGTGCCGGTCCCAAGTATTTGGGGCTGTCGGCGGCGACGTTGTAACTGAGGAATTTTGCAATGGGTTTTGCGCCTGTAGATTTTAGTCCTGCTTCGTTCATCATGACGATGGCGGATGCGCCGTCGCTCATCTGACTGCTGTTGCCTGCGGTGTGAAAGCCAAGCTTTGGCGAAGCGGCGAACGCTAGTCGCAAACTACTGAGTGCTTCAATCGTGGCGTCTGCGCGCGGGCCTTCGTCGGTATCGAACTTTCCTCCGCCCGGCAGATCCAGCGGTGTAATTTCATCCCTAAACTTACCCTCAGCAACCGCCGCCGCGGCCTTCTGATTACTTGCCAGCGCAAAGGCGTCTATTTCTTCGCGCGTGATGTTGAAATCCTTGGCGACGTTGTCTCCGGCGTTGCCCATGCCGATATAGATTTCGGGCTTTTCTTTGCTCAACCGGGGATTTGGCGATACTTTCGCGCCGGGCATCTGCACCATCGACATCGATTCGGTTCCTCCGGCAATTGCGACGTCATACATTCCGGCGTTCAATTTCGCGGCAACGGTCGCCATGGCCTCGAGTCCCGACGAACAAAAACGATTCACGGTCACGCCGCTTGTCGTATCGGGCATCCCCGCGGCAATCGCAGCGATGCGGGCAACATTCACGCCCTGCTCTTGCTCGGGCATTGCACAGCCCATTGTCACGTCCTGTACCTGATCCGGCGAAATCCCGGAACGTTCACACGCCGAAATCAGCACCGCAGCCGCCATATCATCGGGTCGATTCCCAACGAGCGATCCGCGCCCCGCTTTACCCACTGCCGTACGCGTTGCCGCCGTTATATATACATTTTCCAAAGCCATTCGTCTATCCTCCAGATAAAAATATCGTTCAATTAGTTGCGTAGCGGCTTGCCCGTCATGAGCATCTGCTGAATCCGTGCCTGCGATTTCTCGGTACCGACAAGACTCACAAAGGCCTCGCGTTCCAGGTCTAGAATATCTTGTTCAGTCACTTTCGCGCCCGCAGGTCGATCTCCACCTGTCAAAATATGCGCAACTTTCTCAGCGATCAGCGCGTCATGCTCGGAAGCGAATCCGCCCTGCTGAAAACCGTATAAGGCCACACGGAAAGCCGCTCGCGCAGGTTCGCCGAGGGCTGCCATCGTCGCTGGCAAGGGAGGCTTGTACCCGGCTTTGATCATTCCCAGGCACACATCCTTCGCACGCTTGATTTGCTGATCACCACTGGCCGAAATTATATCGTGCTCGCTCAAGTGGCCGTTCTCAACCATCTCCGCGCCGCTGGTGCTTATCTTCGCGAGTGAAATATTCTCGAACGCGCGCTGCACATACGGGAACGGATCTCCGCCCGGCACATTGGCGGGCACATACTCACAGGCACGTCGCAGCATTTCCTTACAACCGCCACCGCCCGGTACGAGTCCAACGCCTACCTCCACGAGACCGCCATAGGTTTCGCCGGCAATCACGCATCGATCGGCGGCTTGAGCAATTTCGCATCCGCCTCCCAGCGTGAAATGGTGCGGTGCGGCGACGACGGGCTTGCGATTAAACCTAAGCCCCATCAAGACCTGCTGCAACTGATCGACGGCATTTTCAATCTTGTCCCAGTTTCCCTGCATCGCCTCGCCGAGAATCACGAAGACATTCGCGCCCGCACAAAAATGCTCGGCCTGATTACCGATTACCAGTCCGTCGAACTCGTCGTTCTCCAGCATCTCCGACGCTTCCTGAAGCACCAGCCCCATTCCGTCATCTATGCTGTTCATCTTCGTGTGAAACTCTGCACCGAGAATTCCGTCACCCAAATCGATCAGCGAACAACTGTCATTTTCCTTTACAACGTTATTCGTTTTCTTCAGCAAATTCAGGCTGATGTTGTTTTCATTCTGCGGCACTGGCAGATACGACTTTGAAGCGGCATCGAAATAGACCTCCTTCCCGTCTTCAAACTTGTAGAACGCGTCTGCGCGCGCTTCCTTCATCGTGACTGCAATCGGAGGCAACGTCAACCCGTCCGCTTCCATCCGATCGCAGACGTAATCGAAGCCAAGGATATCCCAGGTTTCGAAAATCCCGACTTCCCAGGCAAATCCCCATCGACATGCATTATCAATGTTTACGATATCATCCGCGATTTCTGGTATACGATTCCCAGCGTAAATCGCCGAGTTTGCGAATACTTTCCACGAGAATAGGGCGCCCTTGTCCTCGCCCTTCATCAGAATATTTAGCTTCTCGTCGAGCGTCTCCGCCTTTTTCGCAGCGCCGAGACTGTCAAAGCGGGGTTTGATCGGATCGCGATACTCGAGGGTTTCCAAGTCGAGTCCTAGAATGATTCGCTTTCCTTTCTCATCGCGATCTTTCGTGGCTTTGAAAAAGCCTGACCCGGACTTGTTGCCGAGGTAGCCCTTTTCGATCATTCCTTCGAGGAACGGGGGGAGTTTCATTAGATCGATACACTCGTCATCC
>DTSJ01000264.1 GCA_012965445.1 Candidatus Hydrogenedentota bacterium | reverse complement strand
AGCCCTGATGCGGATTCCCCATCAAAATAGCATTCCCCGTCGTAGTACGCTCCGGAGTAAACGCCCACATATTCGACCCGTCCGGATCTTCTTCTTCCACAACCAGCGCCGCCTTGCCCGTCGACAGCTTCGATTTAATCCGCCGCACAATTCCGCCCCGGTTCAAAGCAAAACGAGCCACACCCGTCAAACCATGCGCCGCAACATCATACTTCGTAACCGGATGCACAAAATCCGGGAGGTCATCCCGATGCAGCTCAATATAATAATTCAACCCTTCAGCGAACCCCTCCGTCATCTCCTGCCAGTCCCGATCCAAGTCCTTAAAAGTCTCCTTAGCCCGCGCATGAATTCGATACTGCTTGTTCCAGAAATCCGAATTAATATTAGACTCCGTCGAACCCAGATACCGCGCGCTCTCCCCCTTCGCAACAATAATCAGCTTCATAATTGTCGCCATATGGTCCTCAGCCTGCGCATAAGCAAGCCCAAACCCCAAAGCACGCTCATTCTCAGCCAAGATATGCGGCACCCCATACGTAGTCCGGCGAATCTCAACCTTCTTCACCAGCCGATGCTCAGCACCGGCAACCCACGACACACCCAAACACAATACCAACGCAGAAATCCCCAGACCTCGTATATACATCTTCATAGCAGCCACCTCAATCGGTCAAATCAAAAATAGACAAGCAATATCAAATCAACGAATCAAAACTGAAGACTACACACATATCCTCCCAAGTTCAATCCCGCAACGCCCAAAGATTTTCGCACCAATCCAGACCGTTTCTACGTATCATGCGGTAACACCATTCGATCGCGGACGCCGCCTCCCGTGTACAATTCCCAACTCGATTGCGCAATGCAACAAGTCGAAGAAATGGGCCCGGTTATCAATATTTGCGCCGCGAAATTGGCTAAACGCACCGATTCTTCTACCTATACGTCTCTATACTGCTTTTAAAACTACCGTATAACCCTGCCCAACCTTTCCTTTTTCCTCTCTAACTTCTCGTGAACCTTATCCTAACTTTGCCTAACTTTGCTCGACTTTAATCGAAACCTTTTCTTTTTTGCACGAGTGGGAACCTTCGACCAGTAGCTGATTCCTCCGTTGGCTACATAGACGTCCTCTATATACATAAACAGGCTTGTTGCACTAAAAGCGGGGAGACGTGTATCCCTGCTTTTAGCGCTACTGGCCAGGAGAGCCTCGCTTTTACAGATCAGCCAAGCGATGCGATACAATGCCCCAAGTTGAAAGCAATCCACGCCCTAAAGTATCCTACCCCAATCCCCCCTCCCAAGCCCCGATAGTTCAATGGATAGAATACGACCCTCCTAAGGTCTAGATGCAGGTTCGATTCCTGCTCGGGGCACCACCTACCATCGTTCAATTCACCTAGCAGCCCGCTCACCACCCAACGCCTTCTTCACCTTCCCCCTCAATCACATGCCTGTTCGGAGACACAAACTCCGTATCGTACGATTCATGTCAGGGAATCGTCACGATGAAACCGCCCGGCTTCGTATCACGGTCGAGGTGGATGTATCCTTGCGTTTCCGCTTCCTCAAGTAAGCGACCGAACGATGTGAATCCGTATTGAGACTCACTGAAGCTCGGCATGCGTCGCTTCAAAGTTTGCTTAATCATCGAACCCCAAATCATTTCCTCTTCGCCACGTTCTTGTAGAATAGCCAGGTATGTCTTGACAAGCAATTCAAATCCCTCTTGCCTCTTTCCCTCTCCCGAGGGGCTGTTTTTCACCTTCGACCCCTTTGCGCGCTTCGGATTCGTCGCTGTCTTTTTCGCTGCCGGTTTCCTGCTGTTGTGCTTGGGTTTGACCAGATCGTCATACAAAATAAATTCGTCACAGTTCGCAATCAGCAGGTCGGAAGTCGAATTCTTGACGCCCACGCCGATTACAGTTTTGTTATTCTCCCGCAATTTGCTTACCAGTGGCGAAAAATCGGAATCGCCGCTAATAATAACGAAAGTGTCCGTATGTCCTTTGGTGTAGCACAGGTCGAGCGCATCAACGACCATGCGAATATCTGCGGAATTCTTCCCTGACTGCCGCACGTGCGGAATCTCGATCAATTCGAAAGAAGCTTCATGCAAAGCTGCTTTAAACCCATCGTAACGCGCCCAGTCACAGTATGCTTTTTTTACAACAATTTTGCCCTTTAATAATAACCGCTCCAGGACGATCCCAATATCAAATTTGGCGAAATCAGCATCCTTGACGCCTAAGGCGATATTTTCGAAATCGCAAAATATCGCCATGTTCTTTGTCCCAATACTGTCCACCATTAGTTCAGGTACCTTTCATTTTTGACTCCATAAACAGCTAATGCCGATCGCATACGCTACAGTATTGTCACACATAACAGTAGAGAAAACATAGCTTCGATGGAACTTTCCGCGACGACAGTAAAAGCAAAGACACTTTTCTCCCAACGCAGACAATATAAACACGTTGGATTCAGGTTGTGGCCTCAGGCTTAGCCGATGGGGAAAGTGATCCAGATACGTCCCGAAAGATTAATCTCACATGCTCATCTTAATGTGTTACGATGAGGCGTGAATGTCTCAGAATCAAAAGCATCGAGGGTGTCTTCCCCCAGAACTTCTCTCGAGGAAGAACAATTTCTCTGCAATGAAGCCTTGCGTTCGGGTGTCTACGATGAATTCAGCGAACGGGAATGGGTTGCACTTTGCGAGGAGGCCCATGACAAGGGGCGCCGGAAAGCCGCTTCAAGCGATTCCGGTGCGATCTATACAACAAGGCGCCAGGAAAGTAACGAATCAGATTGATTTTATCCCGCGTGTGAACCAAAGTTTCTGCAAG
>DTSJ01000263.1 GCA_012965445.1 Candidatus Hydrogenedentota bacterium | reverse complement strand
ACCCCCGCCTCGGCAGCCAATGCCTGTCCAGAATCCCGTCGGTGTCGGCGAAGTGGGTCGAGATTAGGCGGGATCCGTGGTCGCGGAGGAGTCTTCCGGGTTCTTCAGAGTTCAGAACATCATGCGAAATATCATAACAAAGCCCCAGGGATTTAGAATCGATATGATCGAATAATGCATTGAGATGCGCATCCGACCGCGTATTCTCAATCGCGACAACGACCCCCTGCTTCCCCGCATGCTCAACCCCCGGCGCGGCAAGCTTCAACTCACGCGCACGCTCATTCTTATGCTCCCAGCACAGCGACGTGCAGTCAAACCCCGCATCTGCAATCAGCCCCATCCGCTCATCAAAAGGAACGTGGAAACCAAACGCCGCATACATACCAAGTCGGGGTCGGGTTTCCACGATAGATTCCTTAAGTGGATATTTTAAGTCTTTAGAAAGATCTGCCTACTGACTCCAGGACAATGGTCCTTCAATTTCATCAATATCTTCGTCTGCCGAAAACTTCACGTGACAATCGTTGCACGACTGCATGACCACAATGAACTTTTCCTTCAATACGTCATACTCTGGACGTGTCCGAACTGTCTCAGCCAAATCGATCGTTTCGCCACGCGCCTTAATGACGAATTCCGTCCACTCGTCCGTCTCCATGTAATCCTTGCCCGTGCGCGAGAAACTCAAATTGTTCAGCTCGGCAAGATTAAAGGCAGCGATGTAGAGCGAACGCCAGTCTTTGCGTTTCTCGGGAGAATTCTCGATCGCGTCCTTCAAGTCTTCAAACATCGGATCAACCAGCAGCTTCATCAGTTCATCCGCTTCGAGTATTTGTATCGGCTCCGGCGTTTGCGCGGCAATGCCAACGATCGATTCGATCTCAACAGCGCCCACCGTATTTTCCAGATTGCTCACCACATTGGTCAAAGCGAGATTATATCCCGCTGTAAAAACCACAAGTGCCGCGAGGGACACCGTAAGAACTGTACGTTTCATAGCATTGCTCCTTAAATTCGGAAACGTATAATACCGTTTTCCGGGAATCCTTTTCCAATCATTAAACGATTCCCAGAGTCCATTTTATCACGCAATAGGCAGGGTACCCGATCTAGGAAATGGCAATGAAAATCAGCCCTGTCGAATATTGAAAATCCTGCTAGTTCACCTGCTGTTTAATCAGATTCAATGCACTGCCCGCCTTGAACCACTCGATCTGGCCTCCGTTGTAAGTATGGTTCACCTTGAACTCGTCCGTCGATTCATCAGCATGATTCAGGAGGACTGTCAAAGGCACACCCGGCGCGAACTCAGTCAACCCAACGATATCAATGCTGTCGTCCTCCTGAATCTTGTCGTAGTCATTGGGATCAGCAAAGGTAAGCCCGAGCATCCCCTGTTTCTTCAAGTTCGTCTCGTGAATTCGCGCGAAACTCTTCACAAGCACTGCACGCACCCCCAGGTGACGCGGCTGCATGGCGGCATGTTCGCGAGACGAGCCTTCGCCGTAGTTGTCGTCAGCAACGACGATCGTCCCCACACCAGCCGCTTTGTATTCGCGTTGCACGTCAGGAAACGCGCCATACTCGCCAGTAAGCTGGTTCTTCACACTATTGACTTTTTCGTTAAATGCATTCACCGCGCCCGTGAGCGTGTTATTCGAAATATTGTCCAGGTGTCCGCGGTACTGAAGCCATGAACCCGCCATGGAAATGTGATCCGTCGTACATTTTCCAAGTGCCTTGATGATCAATTTAAGGCCCACAAGATCCGTGCCTTCCCAGGGGGCGAAGGGGGTCAGCAGCTGAAGCCGTTTGGAATCGGGAGCCACCACTACCTCATTCCCGCTGCCGTCTTCAGCCGGAGCTTGATATCCGGGCTCATCACAGCCAAAACCCTGCGGCGGTAGTTCATCTCCCGTAGGCGGGTCCAGCTTGACCACTTCTCCGGACTCCGTCGTGAGCGTATCGGTCATCGGGTTAAACCCAAGGTCACCGGACAGCATCAGTGCCATCACCATCTCAGGCGAACCAACAAAAGCATGCGTCTTCGGATTACCGTCGGCGCGTTTCGCAAAATTCCGATTGAACGAATGTACTATCGTGTTCTTCTCATGCTCATCTCCCGATTTATACCGAGCCCACTGCCCGATACAAGGCCCGCACGCATTAGCCAGCACCTTAGCGCCAACTGCTTCAAAATCCGCGATCATGCCGTCACGCTCAATCGTCTGTCGCACCATCTCGGAACCCGGCGTAACCGTAAATTCCGCTTTCGCCTTGATCCCCTTCGCCACAGCCTGACGAGCAATAGATGCCGCTCGCGCCATGTCCTCATAAGACGAATTCGTGCACGACCCAATCAAACCGACCTCAACCTTCGTCGGCCAGTCATTACTCACCGCTTCCATACGCATCTCAGACACCGGAGTATACCTATCCGGCGTAAACGGACCGTTCAATCCCGGCTCAAGAGTATTCAAATCAATCTCGATGACCTGATCATAGTATTTCGCGGGATCATCCGAAACTTCGGGATCAGATCGCAAATGCTCGCGAATCGCATTCGCCGCATTCGCCACGTCATCCCGATCCGTCGAACGCAGATACGCCTCCATCGCGCCGCCGTACTGAAAAATGGAAGTTGTCGCGCCGATTTCCGCGCCCATATTGCAAATCGTTCCCTTACCCGTACATGACAACCCATCCGCGCCGTCGCCGAAATATTCAACAATACACCCCGTCCCGCCTTTGACCGTCAGAATACCCGCAACCTTCAGAATAACGTCTTTCGATGAAGTCCACCCGCTCATCTTGCCCGTCAGTTTGACCCCGATCAGCTTCGGAAATTTCAGCTCCCACGGCAT
>DTSJ01000262.1 GCA_012965445.1 Candidatus Hydrogenedentota bacterium | reverse complement strand
ATACGGATACGGCGTGGGAGACACTTCTCCTGGAAGGTGCGCTGATACCGGTTCTTGTTATTGTTTCTCTTATGCTTGGTTTTTTGTTGATGGCGGCTCTATGTGGTATTTTTATGAAGGTGATCACCGGTGGTGGAGCGACCCGTGATCGACGTAAATTAGAACGGCAGGAAACAGAGGCGTTTCAAGATCTGGAGCGCGGCTTTCGTAGAATGGAAGAACGGCTGGATTCACTGGAGACGTTGTTGATTGGGCAGCCCAATCGCCCCGCAACCGACCGTGAACTCCGCGAACTGTAAAGGTTTCGAGTTATGGACACTACATCGATTATCATGGTATCGTGCATCGGCGCTTCAATGCTCATCGGTTCGATCGGTATCACCTTTGGAATGATTGTCAAAGTGTTCAAGAGTGGATCCAGCGGCGGTGCTCCAGCCGGCGATGAAAACGAAACCCGAATAATTCAGGAAATCTACCATGGTCTGACGAAAATGGAAGACCGGATTGAAACGCTCGAAACACTGTTGGTTGACGGCGAACGGAAACGAAGCGAACGCCAGAAACTCTCTGACTTTGATCGCGATATTGAAAGGAGCTAGGCGCTATGAGATCATCTGAACAACGCAGACGCGCCCGCGTCGCACGGCATGAAGCACGAATGGACCGTCATGACGCACGCATAGATCGACATGAAGCCCGCGCAGCACGGCGAGCGACCCGCAGCGATCGCCACCACGAAGACTATGATCCCGAGTTCGACGAGTATCCTCGCCGAAACTCAAAATACCGCGATATCCTCTATCGCTCCCGCTGCGGCATGATCTGCGGTGTGTGCGCTGGCGTTGCCAATTACTACCAGTTCAGCACTTTCTGGATTCGGGTATTTTTCATCTTCGCATTAACTTTTACGGGATTCTGGCCTGGCGTGTTCCTCTATTTCATCGCAGCGATGGTAATGAAAGTCGAGCCCGTATTGCCGCTCGAGTCCGAAGAAGACGAAGAATTCTATCATTCCTATTCCGGTTCGCGAAGCATGGCGCTACAGCGCCTGAAACGAACCTTCGAGAGCCTAGATCGAAGAATTCAGCGGATCGAAAACACCGTAACGACCCGCGATTTCGATTGGGAAGAACGCCTGAACAGCTAGCCCTACTGACTTGGAGAGATACACATGGCCGCTCCCGAAGGACATATTGAACGCACCTCATCGTTCCTGCCGGGAAAACTCTTCCGAATGTTCTTCTTTTGGCCCATCTCACTGATCTGGAAATTTGCAACCTTCACCTGCAACGCCATCGGCATCCTGATGTGCCTCCTCCTCGGTTCCGCCCTTCTCGTCGCAGGGTATTTCCTCACGATGACATTCGTCGGCGCGATCATCGGAATTCCGATGATGGTTTTCGGCTTGTTCTTCGTGGCGCGCGGAATTTACTAGACCGCCTATTCGCTGAGGTAATCCAACGCAAGTCCCGCCATCGCACGAACTCCAATCGGAAGACTGTCCTCGTCCGAGTAAAACAACGGCGAATGATTCGCGATTAAATCCGCTTTCGAAACATCCTCAGGACGAACTCCCAGAAAAAAGAACATTCCGGGTATCTCTTTCTGGAAATACGCAAAGTCCTCCGCGCCTGTCACCAACCGCGATTCCAAAACCTTCGATGCTCCCGCTACCCGCTCCAGTGTCGCGCGCATCTGCCGCGTCAACTCTGGATCGTTGTAAGTAACCGGAGCACTCTTGACAATCGATATCTCCACGTCAGCCCCCGCGCTTGCGGCGATACTCTCAACCGTATTGCGCAGGCGCGCGTGAATGTCATCCTGCATTTTTGGTTGAAAAGTACGTATCGTCCCGCGCAGCGTTACATCATCGGGAATGATGTTGCTGCGAACTCCGCCGTTAATCGTTCCAATTGTCAACACCGCCGGAGCTGCCGTCACATCGACCTGCCTGCTGATGATCGTCTGCATTCCAAGAATCACCTGCGCCGATACCACGATCGGATCTACCCCCAACCAAGGAGCTGCTGCGTGGGTCTGTTTGCCCTTGACCACAATCGTGAAATAGTCTGATCCTGCCATCGCACCGCCCGCGCGCACGCCCATTTCACCAACAGACCACCCCTGCGTAACATGAAGCCCGAATATCGCATCCACATCCGGATTTTTCAATACACCCGCTTCCACCATAGTGTCCGCACCGCCGGGGCCTTCTTCAGCCGGCTGGAAAATAAACTTGATCGTACCCGAAATTTCATCCTTCATCCCCGCGAGTACCTCCGCGGCTCCCATCAAAATGGCGACGTGCATATCATGCCCACATGCATGCATTATCCCCACATCATTACCCCTATACTTGCCCCGCGCCTTCGACGCGAAGGGAACATCGACTTTCTCCTCGACAGGAAGTCCATCCATGTCCGCGCGCAAGGCAACGACTTTTCCGGGTTTGCCCCCGCGCAGAATGCCCACAACACCCGTATTGGCGATGCCAGTCTGAACTTCCAGCCCCAAAGACTTCAGATGTTTCGCGACCAGTTTACCCGTTCTCACTTCCTCGTTGCTCAGCTCAGGATGCTCGTGAATGTCCCGTCGCCACGCTATCACCTTGTCGTTTATCGCTTCCGCACGGGAATCGATCTCCGTGTGTAGTCCGACGTTCTGCGCGTCGGACACAGTGCCCAACATCATAAGAATTACTACCGCTATGCAAGCCGCCGTTCTGTTCATCGTCGCTTCTCCCTCGTTAGGGTGAATTCGATTGCTCCAGGAAATGATACAATACTGCTAACGACAATGAAAGAGTTCCTCCCCCGATCAAAGTCAAACTGGACCCGCAAATGACAGAATTGAGCCAAGTTATCCACGCCGTACGCTCAACTACCGGCGCATGGATTCGCGAAGACTACACCTTCGTGCGTATTACCGGACCCGACGCGGCCTCATGGCTCCACAGCCAGACTACGAACGATGTAGAAGGTCTCGCGTCCGGCGCGGGCAGTCATAACGCTATTCTGGATCGACAGGGACGGCTGCAAGGCCATTTCACGCTCCATCGGTGGGAAGACGAATTTTGGATGCTGATTGAGTGCGCTCAGGTAGATGCAGTACTGAAACATCTCGATGACCACCTGTTCATCGAAGATGTCCACGTCGAACGCACGGACGATACACTCGAACAACTGATTCTGCAAGGGCCAAAATCTATGGCGTTTCTTGCAACCTGCATGGATGACGAATCTGGAATGGGTTCCGCTCTGCTCCCGAACGAGTGGAACGGCGTACACCCCGTAGAGCTGTTCGGACTCGAAGTGCTCGCATTCCGGATCTCTATGACTGGCGAAGACGGCTTCGTGTTCATCGGTGAAACAGGCGAATGCGCTGCGATTCTTCAGAATCTTCGTGACCATAGCGATGACACACTCGAGGCTCCAGTCGTAGTCGACTCAGAAGCACAACACGTCCTTCGAATCGAAGCAGGTCTGCCCAAATTCGGCCTCGATATGGACACGACCTGTCTCATTCCAGAGACAACGCTCGAACGCACCGCCATAAGCTATGAAAAAGGATGCTACCTCGGACAGGAAGTAGTTGCCCGGCTAAAAGCCTACGGCTCAGTAAAGCAGGCGCTCACCGGACTCGTATTTCAAAATGAAACTGTCGAAAAATGGAGTGTCGGATGCGCGCTCACTCTGGACGGAAAAACAATCGGTCGCGGCATGAGCATGGCCCACAGCCCAACCTTGGGTCGAATGATCGCACTCGCCTATCTTGATCGCGATCACCGTGCACCCGGAACCGTCCTGTCGATACTTGTAGAGGGATACGATACGGCAATCGAAGTAGAAGTCCAGTCTCCGCCCTTTCACTCGCCACCTTCGCGAGAACAGACAGCGGACTCTCTGTACCACGAAGCCCTTGATTTGTTTCAAGCCGATCCCGACGACTCCGATGCCTCCGCAATTCCCATGCTGAAAGAATCGATCCTCCTGCAGCCCGACTTCGAGGATACCTACGAAGTACTCGGCGTGATTCTTAATCGTCATCAGCGGGTCGACGAAGCAATCTACTATATGAATCGCCTCAAGGAACTCAACCCGAACTGCATCATGGCACATACAAACCTCTCCGTATTCTACCTCGCAAAGGGAATGATAGAGGAGGCTGAGATTGCCAAAGCACAATCCGCCGTCCTTCAAATTCAAAATGCCACCGACGAGCGCAAAGCCGAAGAAATGGCCGCCCAGGAACGCACGAGAATACAAGAAGAAGCGAGAGACCGCATCGGTGTGTTCCTGGAAGTCCTGGGAATGGACCCCGATGATCCCGTAGCTACATTTGGACTTGGAAAAGCGTACGTGCAGCTCGGTGAATACGAAAATGCCATCCCCCATCTTAGCCATGCTGCGGAAGTGCAAAAGGATTTCTCCGCAGCATATCTCGATCTCGGCAAGTGCTACGAATTTCTGGATCGACCGGACGAAGCTCAGGAAACCTATCAGACCGGTATCACCATCGCTTCTCGCAAAGGCGACCTCATGCCCATGCGCGAGATGGAACGCCGATTAAAGAGTCTAGCCCGAGAAGAAGTATCAAATACTTAGATACTCCCTGTGTGATAGAATCGACGTAGGATGGAATGACAGAAGGAGCCGATCATGGAAAAAGCAATGTTTGGAGCGGGTTGTTTCTGGGGCGTGGAAACAGGTTTTCGTCAGGTCGAAGGCGTACTCGATGCCACTGTCGGATACTCCGGCGGCGGAACTGAAGACCCCACCTACGAACAAGTGTGTAGCGGCACAACAAACCATGCTGAGGTAGTCTATTTGGAGTATGACCCCGCAATCGTCTCCTACGAGCGTCTACTCGAAGTATTCTGGAACGGTCACGACCCCACCCAGCTCAATCGCCAGGGACCAGATGTCGGTACTCAATACCGCTCTGCCGTCTACTACTATACCGATGCGCAGCGCGATACCGCCGAGAGCAGCAGGAAGCAAGAGGATGAATCAGGTCGACTACGCGCGCCAATCGCCACAGAAATTCTCCCCGCGCAAGAGTTCTATCGCGGAGAAGAATACCATCAGCAGTACTTCGCGAAACGCGGAATTCAAAGCTGCCACTTCGAAGTGAAACAGCCTAGCAATTTGTAGCGCCAGTCGTAACTTCGCCGACCGATGCGCTTTCGTAACTCAGGATATTACTGGTAACCAGCACCCGATCATCTTCATCGAACACGACGGCCCACTGCCCCGGAGTGACTGCCCGTTCAGGAGTATCGAACACGATCTCAAGCTGATTGCCGTTCGGATAGACCGTACAACCCGCGGGTTCGTGGTGATACCGAATCTGAACCAGTCCCTTGAACGGCTCATCCGTTTTAGCCTTCCCCCCCCACACCGTTTCGTTCGCCGTAAATCGGCTGCAATAAGTCTCTTCTTCATGACCAACAACCAGAGTATTGTTCTCCGTATCAATACGAACCACAAACAACGGCGCGCCGCCACCAATATTCAATCCCCGCCGCTGCCCTACCGTATAACCGAACAAGCCGTTATGCTCACCCACCACCTCGCCTCGCGTGTTCTTGATCACACCACCAGGCATAGCCCCCACGCGGCGCGTAAGAAATCCCTTATAATCATTGTCAGGAATAAAACAAATGTCCTGACTCTCAGGCGTATCGGCGGAAGTTAGTCCCAGCTCCCGCGCCTTCGCACGAGTCTGCTCTTTAGTCAGCCCCCCCAGCGGAAAAATGCCCATCGCCAACTGTTTCTGCGAAAGACCCGCCATTACATAACTCTGATCCTTTGGCAGATACACTGCTTTCTGAACCGCATACCGATCACCAATCCTGTCCAGTCGAACATAATGCCCCGTCGCAATATAATCCGCCTCAAGCTCGATCGCCTTCTTATATAAGGTCCCAAACTTGAGACGCTGATTACACCGCACACAAGGATTTGGAGTGCGCCCAGCCTGATACTCGCCGATAAAGTCCTCGACCACCTGGTTCTCGAAATTGTCAATCAAATTGACCGTATAATGCGGATACCCAAACTTCTCGCAAACCTCCCGCGCATCCAGAGCCATCTGCACCGAACAACACGGCTGAAAAACAGCCTTGGGATTATGATCATGATCAGCCACGACCCGCATCGTAATACCCACGATATCGTAGCCCTGTTCCGCCAGCAGCGCCGCCGTGACACAACTGTCCACTCCGCCGCTCATCGCGACAAGAACTTTCGATTTCAGGCTGGGAACGTGTGCATCATTCATCAGGAATTTACTTCTCCAAAGACAACATTATACCCTAATCCCAAATATCGAAACACTGCGCAGGAAAACGTATGCTGCCTAACGGATCGGTGGCGCCGGATACAAACGAACGTATGCCAGATAGCGATGCGCCGGGGTATACTCAACACCGTAGTCGATGTCGAGATCTGCTGCCGCGGCCGACCCTATCGGAGGATGATCGCTCAACTAGCTCGCTGGAGCGTCAGCTTTTTTCGCTTCTTTGGCTTCTTTGCCGTTGCTCTTCTTCGGCGGATTCAGCTGGCCCTGAGGCTTCATCGTACATTTACCTTCAAAAATTACGCCTTCCGCGATACTAATACGCGGTGCCGTGATGTTGCCCACAATTTTCCCCTGGTTCGTCACCTCAAGACGCTCATGCGCAAACGTGTTGCCCTCAACCGTGCCGCTGATGATCACCTGCCCCGCAATCAAGTCCGCTTTCACATGTCCCGATTCGTGAACAACAATCGTGTCCTCGCAGTCAACACGCCCGGTCACCGTACCTTCGATACGCACAGTTCCCTTCGACTCTATTTCCCCGCTCACCGTCGTTCCCGGCCCAATAATCGTAACGACTTTGTTTTCGTCAAGTGATTTCTTTTTGTCCAGCATAATTAGTGTCCAATATAGTTTTTTGGATCAACCGTTTTTTCATTTACGTGTATTTCATAGTGTATATGGGGACCTGTAGAGCGTCCCGAACTGCCGACTTTGCCGACCACTTGACCACGCGTGACGATTTCTCCCTTTTCAACAAGGCGTTTGCTCATGTGACCATACCATGACTCAAGCCCATAGCCGTGATCAACCTTTACGCAATGCCCGAGATACTGATGGTAGCCGGAGAAAATCACCGTGCCTTTGGCAGAACTGATGATTGGCGAACCATAATCCGCACGAATATCCACGCCACTGTGCTGCCGCAGTCTCTTCGTCAAAGGATCCGTGCGTCGACCATAACGCGAGGTGATTCGACGACGCACATCGTTCGTAGGCCAAATCGACGGCGTATGTGCAATGCGCACGCGCTGCGCTTCCATACTCTGCAGCATGTTTTCCAGGCTGCCCCTTCGAAGTTGTATCTCCTGCATCATCAAATCTGCCGATGGCTTTGCAAGACCATAGATCGCATGAGGAGGCAGCAGGGCTTCATTATCCGTGAATACCGCGCCATCGCTGAATTCACCCAGTCGCCCCCCTTCACCATCCGCAGGCGGAAGCGGAACATCGTCCCCTTCAACAATTTGCGTCGGGAGTCCCGTAATAATTCGTACCTCTTTCTCAAGATCGTACACGCGACTCAACTCGCGCGAAAGCGCACTGTCACGATCCTCGAATTCGCCCCGCAGCGAGGCCTCACGCTCACGCCACTTCGCATCGAAAGCTTCGTTCACCTCCGGTGAATTCAAATCTGCCTCCAAAGCACGATAGTCACTTTCAAGCGCTCTGGTACGCTCCGCAGTCGTGCGGCTCCGCTGAAAAAAAACCGCGCTCGTGAAGCACAACAGCAGTAAGGTACCGGCAGCGACCCACACATGCACATCGCTCATATTGAACGAGCGACGCTCGCCGCGATCATGAGGAATTAAGATTACAGTCCACTTCTTTATCAACTACACATTTCCTTATCTTGCATTACTCAGCATCAACCATTACTCAATTCGGACGGAACGTAGACTCTTGCACAACCGCTGTCCCCCGACAGTCATCTAGCTGTACCTAAATACGAGCCCCAACACGTGTTAACCCGATGAATTGCCACAATTTCGAAAACTATATCACCCGACAAATTGAAATGTCAACTAATTGTACCATTATTATTATTATCATCAATAAACTTACTTATAGGCTCTGCTCCGTTTTCGATGACCGCCTGATTACTAAACTTGATACAATACCGCAATGGAAAAGTTCCAGAATACAGCTGAATTACCTGAAACGGCCATCAGAACCTCACCAGAGCGAATCAAAGTCCTGTTCCTGTGTACCGGAAACTCTTGTCGAAGCCAGATGGGCGAGGGCTGGGCGCGGCATCTAAAGAGTGATCAGATCGAAGCCTATTCCGCCGGGACCAAACCGCACGGACTTAATCGTGTCGCCGTAAAAGTAATGGATCAGGAGGGTGTCGACATCTCGGCACACGGCTCAAAGAAAATTTCCCGACTCGAAAGAGTGCAGTTCGACTACGTTGTCACCGTATGCGACAACGCTCAAGAAACCTGCCCCGTCTTTCCCGGCGATGCAAAAGTCGTCCACAAAAGTTTCGACGATCCCCCTCGCCTTGCCGAAACAGCCGGCTCTGAAGAAGAAGCAATGGGACACTACACCCGCGTGCGCGACGAAATTCGCGCTTTCGTCGAGGCGATGCCCCAATCCCTCTACGACCTCGAAAAGAAACAGGATCCAGGCTCACAACAAATGTCACTGGGAATCTAACTAGCCAGCTCATCCAAAAAACAACACAGGAATTGTTCATGCGACTCACACAATCTAAAGTTCTTCTCATTACGATACTCTTCACTATGCCCTCCGCCTTCGCCCAACGCGACATCGCAGCAAACGTCGACACCTACCGCGTAATCGGCCCAGAGCATCCGGGCGTATACAAACATCCAGCCGCCATCACCGAACTGGCAAACGGCGACCTGTATATCTCGTACTACGGCGGCGCTGGCGAATACGACGAAGGAACCGCCGTCTACGGGATGCGCCTCACATCCGGTCCCAACACATGGAGTACACCGGAGGTAATCGCAGATACGCCCATGCGTGGAGACGGCAATCCCGTCGTATGGCAGGCACCGGACGGAGTCGTCTGGCTCTTCTACAATACGCAATACGGATCGACCTGGTCAAATGCGAGGGTCAAAGGAAAAATCTCGACCGATGGCGCGAAAACCTGGTCGGATTCGTTCATGGTCGCCTTCGAGCAGGGAAGCATGGTCCGGGGAAAAGCGATTGTGCTGAACGACGGCGACTACCTCCTTCCAATGTATTACGAGTCCGGTGGAGATCGCGAAGAGATGGATGCAGAAACAGCAAGTTACTTCCTGCGATACTCCCCCAAAGACAACACTTGGACACCGACAAACCGAATTCGCTCAAAAATCGGAAATCTCCAACCCCAGGTCGTACAACTCACAGACAAGCACCTCATTTGTTACATGCGACGCGGAGGCGGATACGGCCCCCCCTACAAAGGGTACATCCAAAAATCCGAGTCCCATGACGGCGGATACACCTGGAGCCCTGCAGAAGACACCGAATTCATCAATCCAAACGCCGCCGTAGATGTAATCCGCACACCAGAAGGCCACCTCATACTCGCATACAATGACAACCCCTGGGAACGCACTCCCCTTGTCATCGCCGTATCAAAAGACGACGGAAAAACCTTTCCTCATCGCCGCGCAATCGGCGGAGGCGACAACACTTTCGCCTATCCCTACATGATCCATACCCGCGACGGAAAAATTCACGTCATTTACACAACCAATGAACGCACAACAATCATGCACGCCGTATTCAACGAGCGCGCGATTACCGGTCGCGGGTCGGACGATTAACCATGACCGGATCGCAACTGAAGGCGGCGCTTCGCAATGGGGATCGCGTCTACGGTACGTGCATAACCTCCCCCTCCCCACTGTGGCCCCCGATGATCGCGCGATGCGGCTTGGACTTCGTCTTCATCGATACCGAACACATTCCGCTGGATCGCTCGCAGTTGTCCTGGATGTGCCAGACCTATGACGCGCTTGGTCTCCCCCCAATCGTCCGGATACCCGCATGCGACGCGACCCTCGCCAACATGGCAATCGACGGCGGAGCGCGCGGCATCGTGTCGCCCTACGCCGAAACCGCTGAAGAAGCGCAGGTTCTCCGGGGTGCCGCAAAATATCGTCCCCTGAAAGGCGAACGCCTGAAGCGCGTGCTGTCCGACGAAGAAACACTCGATGGCCCAACGCGCAGCTACATCGAAAATATGAACCAGCATAATTTGTGCATCGTAAACATCGAAAGTGTCTCGTCA
>DTSJ01000261.1:573-10338 GCA_012965445.1 Candidatus Hydrogenedentota bacterium | reverse complement strand
CGTGGGCGCTACGCGATACCGCCACAGCCAAGGACGAAGCCAAGAAAGGTCAGGACTGGGCGAGAGGCGTGGAAGGCGACGACGCATCGCTCGCCAGAAAAACTACGGCCCCCATCAAGTCGTCTTCGTTGGCCAGTCGCCCCAGAAAAGTACGATCATTGTATTGCTCGATGAACGCGGCGGGTTGTGTGTCTTGCTGAATTCCGCCGGGGGAGAGGCAATTGCATCGCACATTTTGAGCGCCGTAGTAGCTTGCGGTGAATCGCGTGAAATTGATCATGCCGCCCTTATGGAAGAAATAATCCGGGTACCAGCCGTGCATGTCTGTACCTCGATAAACACTGGGATCAGGGGCGACCATCCCCTGGATCGAACCTATATTGATGATCGAGCCACGGCCTTGTTTTGCCATCGTGTCGCCGATGGCGCGGGTAATCGCGAAAAGTCCTGTGGCGTTTATCCGCATACTTTCGTCGAAGGCAGACAGGTCGTCGTGGTATCCCTGTTTCATCGGGCGCGCGACAGCGTTGTTTACGAGCACATGAGGTGTCCCACTACGCTCCAGAATTTCATCTCGCATTCGATGGATCGATTTTTCATCGGACTGGTCGTACTCCAATGCGATAACGCTATCCCCTCTGTCGGTGTAGGACTTCGCCAGAATGTCCAGGGCAGACTTGTTGCGTGAGGCGATATAGGTCGTGGCTCCGGCCTCAACCAAAGAACGCAGGATCTGCTGTCCGGCGATTCCGGCTGCGCCCGTGAGGAGGGCGATTTTCCCTTCCAGCGAAAACGTATCCAATACACCCATCGCACGACTCCTTTTCTATGATTGACTTCCGATAGTATCGAAAGCATCTGCGACCTCGCCGAATCCCTTACTCAACATCAGCACATCTGCGCCGCAGGACAAAAACTGATATCCCATTTCGACATACCTGGGCAACGCTTCAATTGATGAGGTGGTTGCTGCGAATTTTCCGTGACGCTTTGCGGCTTCGGCTACGCGACGAAATCCGTCTTGTACATCGGGATGATCGATTTGGCCTACGATACCCAGTGCATGACTGAAATCTCCGGGGCCAAAGAAAAGCATATCGAAGCCTTTGACCGCCGCGATTTCGTCCACTTGATCCAATGCCTCGGGATCCTCGATTTGAAGTATCACGAAACGTTCACGATTCGCCTGTTCTATATAGTCGGCAGCTGGCACTCCGCAATAGACACCGTCGGCATTCCCTCCATCAATAGGACGCCGACCTATGGGATGAAATCGCGTGTGCCGGACGATCTGCGCCGCTTCGTCGGCATTCATAACGTGCGGCACGATGATACCTGCAGCGTCCATTTCCAGGGGTCTCACCAAGTCACTGTAGCTACCGCGTTCCACGCGCACAATGGCATCACAGTCGTAGATCTTGGCCGCGCGCACCTGCTCCTCAATGTCGCGAATACTGTTCGGCACGTGCTCCAGATCGAGCCACACACTGTCTACTCCACTTTGGGCAGCGATCTCGGAGGCTCTCGGATCGGCCAAATTCAGTTTGGTGCAACTCGCGATTTTTCCGGCACGGAGTTTTGACAGCACCCTGGAAGGTCGCATTTTCGCTGGATTCATATATTATCCTTTTTGGTTTCAGGCAGCACACATCGCTCGCCCTGCTCACGGCTCTTTATTCCGGCAATAATAATTTTCATTTGCTCGATGGTTTCGTTGAAATTGAAAGGCTCCATACCAGTTCGCAAATACTCGATAAAAGTCTCGAGTTGTCGTTTGAAGGCTCCAAAGGTATCGTCGAAATCAGTCGATAAGGTCCCTTCTGTTCCTTGAACGACGACCCGACCGAAGCCTTCCTTCAGATCATAGAACATTTTCAAGATTAGGTGTGCGCCGTCCTCATGTTCAACGGTCATCACGTTCACGTCGGGATCGCCAGCGTGGGTCACGCTCAGATATCCCCCGGCTCGAAGAAAGGCGTATACGGCTTCCAACGCATGGATTCCGTATCGCTCCCAACTTTTCGCCATCACGACATTTATGATCCGCGCTTCTCCAATCTCATCCATTTTGTCGCGCAGCTCATGGTACTCACTGGCGTATCGCAACGCGCTGGTCGAGAGAAAAGGCTTTCCGGCGTCGTGCCAATCGATGAATTGCACTAGGTCGTCTATGTTGTCCGTGAGCGGTTTGTCTATAAACAGGGGAAGTCCAGCTTCAATAAACGGACGCGCTCGTTCCACATGCTCGCCTCCGATATCGGTCGGGATAATCACGGCGTCGACTTTCCCGATGACGTCTTCGGGATGATCAACGACGTGTTCGATGCAGGAAGCCTTTGCAACGTGTTCTGCCTCCGCGCGATCTTCGCACCACACGTGGGTCACGCGCGCGCCATCAATTCCAAGCGCTTCGGGAGGTTGGGCTCCCAAATATTCCGGTATAGCCGGGTAACCGCACTGCGCCATCGCTTCCTTGTTGTATTCGCCGTTGATGATCGCACTCCAACTATAAGGATGGCCGTTTTCTGCAACCATTCCGACCATCGCGAGGCGAATATTGTCCCCATTGGCTACCAGCATTTTGTGTCTCCAGAAATGGCGTTCATCGTTACTCAGTGTCCCCGTTGATAAGCGCTCAGTAGTTCAGCGTTCTTGATGCAATGCGCCCCGCGGTAAACGACGAGTAGACCCAATCGCGACTGCTTACTCGTATTCGGGGCGCTGAAATGTATCGTTTCCGCGTGGTGAATCACCGCGTCACCGGGCTCAAGTAGAGCTGCCCAGGATTCGTCACACGCGAGCGATTTTTCAAGCCCCATCGAATTGCCCGACACCTGCGAAGGAATATGGGGCTGAAGTCCTTCGAGATAGCTTCCCCGAATGTAGTGAATAGGGCCGTTATCGTCGGTAACTTCATCGATGGCGATCCAGACCGTCAGCGCGTCAGGAGGGGTGAAGCAAAAGTACGCGTTGTCCTGGTGCGGAGGAACCGCGGAACCAATGCGCGCAGGTTTGTTGAAGGATTCGACCGACATCACGACTGCTTCACCGTGGACGAGTTTAGGAATCAATGTATCGAGTCCCAATTCATTTACGAGATCAGCGAAATAGGGATCATGTTCATTCATGCGCCAGAAATTCCGCACTGTTTTCTCGTCAGCCTCAAGCACGAAGTCTCCCGAGGGAAGTGTCGGTAAACATTTTTTAGTATATTCGTCAATGGCCCAGCGAATATCTTCGACTTTCTCGCGAGAGAGCAATTCCGGCACTTTGACAACGCCGTCTCGTTCGTATTCTTCCGCGAAGCTATCGATATCCATGTTGTACCTCTCCTTAGGAAATGGATTCCCACTTTTCTGAATCAACCGATGACAAAACGGCAAGATTTACCCGGAGTGTCTGGATACCTTCTTCGAGTGTGCACAGGGGCGCGCCATTCCCTTCGACAGAATCCAGAAATACATTTGCCTGACGAATATATCCGGCATCTCGATCCGGAATATCGAAAACCTCATCGTTCCACGCGCCGTCCACCTCATTCATCCAGCGCCAACGATGCTTGTGCAGCTCGTAACGTACCGTGCCGCGTTCACAAACTACCGTGGCCGAAAACTCGTTTGGTTGCTGATACAGATTCACCACGTAGTTCGCGAGCACGGTCCCATGACGCGCCAGTGTGTGCACCGTATCCTCGACCGTGACACCTTCCAGTTGCTGGTGCGTTGCATCCGCCACGACGCGATCAATAGGACCGACGAACCATTCACCCAGATTCAGCAGGTGTGTCAACGCATCTTGTATTGCCCCGCCGCCCTGAGCGCGATCCGCAAAATAGACGTCGCGGTAACCGGGACGATAAGTCGCAAACGACTGTCCAGTTGACACGTTTAATTCAAGGGGAGTTCCGAAGCGCTTTTCATCGATGGCTTCTTTCATGGCGTACGCTGCGGGATTCGCTCGGTGACTGTATCCGACGCCCGCGGTGAGTCCCTGAGCATCGACTTCTGACAGCAAGTCGATTACTCTGTCCATGGAAGTTGACAGAGGTTTTTCGATCAGTAGATGAATTCCCGACCGAGCCAGTTCAAGGGCTATTGGAATGTGTGTGTGCGCAGGGGTCGCCACTACGGCTGCGTCCCAGGATTCCTGGAGGGCTGAGTCCAAAGACGTATAGATCCCGCAAAAATCGTATCGCCCAGCGATGCTTTCGCGTGTAGCGTCTGAAAGTTCGCATACCCCAACTTCCGCGCGTCCCGTGGATAAAAAGCAGCGGGCATGGCGGTCGCCTATCGATCCCGCTCCGACGAGCAGCACACGATGCATCAGCAATCTCCTCTCGACACGCGCATTCTACAAGGTCTCCCATCCGCCACGTTCAGCAGAGGTATACGCGGCATCCATTATTCGCTGAATTTCCGATGCCTCGCGAAGGGTAGGCTGGGCCGTTGCTTCGCCGCCAATTGCGGACAAGAAATTGTGCAGACATGCGACGTGGGAACGTAGCCATCCTACATTCAAAGTCGGCGCTGGGAAAGCACCCCCGGGCGCTGGATAACGGCCGACGGTCTCGATTTTCGTGAATCCGCGATCTCCGCCGATGGGCTCGGATGTATCGCCAACTTCGTACAGCTCGACCCAGTTTGGATCCATGAGATTCAAGCGTATCGCGCCTTTTTCGCCGTGAATTTCGAGGCGCAATTCGTCGTTTGTGCCGGTCGCGATTTTCGAGGCCTCGATACTGCCCAAAGCACCGTTTTGCGTGCGCAACAACATGATCGCCAAGTCGTCCGTCTCGACATCCTTTAGCTCGCCCGTTTCAGGATGTTTGCGCTGCTGAATCGCCGTGTGCGTATCGGCGAAAACACTTCCGAAAGGTCCGATTAAAAAATGCATGAGGTCCAGCACATGCGAACCCAGGTCATACAAGACTCCTCCGCCGCCCTGTGTCTTGTCTAATTTCCATTTCAAAGGTTTATCGGGGTCAATAGAACTGGAGTGCAGATAAGTCGCTCGAAAACTATAGATTTTCCCAAGTCTCCCGTCGTCAATCAATTGCCGCGCGCGCATTGTGCAGGGATAGAATCGATACTGCAGCGCGACCTGCGTCACGAGGTCACTCGGGACATCATCCAACGCGGCGAGGATGGATTTACAATCTTCATAGCTGCTCGCGACGGGCTTATCGCAATAGATATGCTTCCCCGCCTGCAACGCCTGGATAATCTGATCGCGATGGAGCACGTTCGGCGTGCAGATGTGTATGATGTCAATGTCGTCTCGCTCCAGGACGTCTTCCAATCGAGTGGTACCGAATTCGAATCCCGCTAGTGCAATCGCTTCTTCGATGGTCTCCTCACGTCGAACGACTACCGCTTTCATCGTCGTCTTAATCGGTGAGGCACCATAATAATATGGAATTGTATTGTACGCATAGCTGTGTGTCTTGCCCATGAACCCGAAGCCCACTATCGCCACACCGTACGTTTTCTCACTCATGACAGTAGTTCCTTTTCGACTTCGCCGATGGCTTCATCGATCATATCGAGTCCTTTGAGCAGCGTGTCTTCGTCCATCACAATGGGCGGACTCATTCGCAGAATGTGTCCGGCAGGAATCCAGGCCAGTCCTTTTGCGAACGCTTTTTGATAAACCAATTCACCCGCCGCGTCCAGGGGCTCCTTCGTGGCTTTATCTTTCACAAGCTCAATGCCCATGAGACAACCCTTCGCCCGCACGTCGCCTACTATTTTATGTTCGGCTTTCATTTTCTCCATGCGCTTCATGGCGATTTCACCCAAACGCACAGCATGATTGAGAAGATTCTCTTCCTCGATCACTTCCGTCGACGCTAGCGCAGCTGCACATGCCATCGGATTCCCCCCATAGCTGCTCGATGCCGATATCGACTCGAAACTTTCCTTATACTCATCGCGCACCGCCACGCATGTAACCGGAAAACCGTTCCCAAACCCTTTTCCAATCGTCACGACGTCGGGGATCACGTCCCAATGCTCGGAGCACAGCCACTTTCCCGTGCGACCCCAGCTGGTAAGTACTTCGTCCATCATCAGAAGGATGCCGAGTTCATCACAGAGCGCGCGCACCTTCGGGAAAAAATCATCGGGCGGCATAATCGTACCGCCCCAGCCCTGGATGGGTTCCAACACAAATCCAGCGACATCGCCGACAGTTCCTTTTGAAATGTACTCGCGGTAAAACGAGATGTACTGGTCTGTATCAATCGTACCATCGTCCTTCTCCCACATTGGACGATAGACATCAGGCCGAGGTACCATGTGCATGCCCGGCGCGCGCACGGCCCCGTATACCGAGGAGCGCACATGCCCGAGTGACACAGATCCGTAAGTCTTCCCGTGGTAATCATAGAAGCAGGAGAGCATTTCGTTTTTACCCGTCGCCGCACGCATTACCCGCATTCCTGCCTCCACCGCCGTCGTGCCGGAGTCGTAAAACTGGAAACCGTTCAAGTCGCCCGGCAAAATTTCGGCCAGCTTCTCCACCAGATGCGTCTTAATCGGCGTAGTAAAGTCGTGAGCGTTCATCAGGTTACTAGCGTGTTTCGCGATCGCTTCACTTATTTTCGGATGACAATGCCCCAGCGTCGTCACATAAATGCCCGACGAAAAATCGATGTACTCATTTCCATCAACATCCCTGAGCGTACATCCATTTCCGGACTCGAAGGTAACTGGAAACAATTTGACCTGACCACTCAGGCCTTTGAAATATTTGGAGCATCGGGTGTGGTAGTCCTGAGACTTCGGGCCCGGAGGCGGAACGTCGATCTTCGGAGTTACGTCCAGGTCCACTTTCGCCCAGTCGAGCGTTGAAAAAGGTGTTGCCATTATAATTATCCTTGATTACTAAAGGGTTGTTTTCAATTTCGGCTTAGTAGCCTTTGTCCCATTTCGGTTCAATGTTCGCCGCGACCGTTTCCGACACCCAACAATCGGTGCGAAGCTCCTGATGGATCGACGTTGGGACCTTGGGCGTAACCGGACCGTGCAGACACAGCCGCGTAATGAGACGCTGCCAGGAAGTGAACGATCCGTCCACGCTAATAGAATGCATGTCGATACGATGTTTCGCACCGATGACTTCGGCTGGACCAATCGTCGCGGCTTTAGGTGGCACCTGGGCCAAATCGCCACTCATGCCGAAGCTTCCGTGAAGCGAATTCTGCGCGATGGTGTAGGGGCTCAACGTAACGATTCTCGGCCCCATCTGCCTCCACTCATCCAATTCCGCTGCATACTCAGGGCAATCCGGTTCAATAAACGCCAGATGTCCCGTCCAGCCCGGCCCACTGTAGCAGCAATCCGCACCGCCCAAATCCGCGATCATTTTCCCGTAGTCATCGATATTCAGATCGTTTGGCCCAAGCACCTGCTCGCGCGGGGGGCGCAATTCCGGATCGATCTCGTTATAAAAATGCTTGAGCATGGAATACATGAATCCGTGCTCCCATGTTTCAGGCGCAGCAACACCGTCTTCGTTCGCGTATTCATCCATATTAAAAGTGAACAGATTTTTACAGTCCACGCGGCACTGGTTGATCAGCTGCGCCACCCATCGGTATCCCGGCCACGGCTGCGGCATGATCAACACACATTTCCGACCTTCGTCCGAAGCGGTCTTAATACGATTGAAAATATCGAAGAGCCACATGAATACCAGATCTTCGTCAGGAATCACCGTAATTTTGAAATCCGGATTTGCGTGGGTCTCGATATCCTCGCGCTTAATGTTCCTGACGCGCTCCAGCACTTCCGTATCTCGAAATGGCACGCTCAGCGCGGGTTGATACTTAAACGTAGACATGCTGTCTCATTCTCCTTCTTCTTCGATGTCGTATACACTCAGCCCTGCCGTCCACGTTCGCAACGGTCGAAGTTTTCCGTCATGTTTTTCCCAAAGTACCAGATCCGCGTCCGCTCCGGGTTCCAATACCCCTTTTCTCGTTTCGCCGATCACCGTCGCGGGAGTACACGTACCCATCGCCCAAATCTGTTCCTCAGGCAAATCCAGCCACTCCATTAGATTGGAAATTCCATCGTTCATTGTCAACGCGCTCCCGGCGAGTCCTCCAACCATCGGATGATCAGGGGCCGCAATCCGCGGCGCGCCGCCAGGTTCAATACGAACCGGATAACCCCACGGCGTGTCATATTCACCCGGAGGTAATCCCGCCCCGAAAGATGCATCCGTAATCAGCGAAACACCCTGCCAACCCTTCGCCGCGACCGCAGCACGGATTGCCATCGGATGTACATGAATGCCGTCACAGATGAAGTCACATGTCGCCCGTGAGTCGCCCAACACGGTCTCGACGACGCCCACCGGACGCACGCCGGGATCCGTTTCTTCAGGCACTGGGAATACATCGTAGAGATGCGTTGCATGACGGGCGCCAGCGTCGATAGCCCTCAAGGTCTGTTCAACGCTCGCCCGCGTATGGGTAATAAACGGAGTGATACCACGCTCGACTAATCGCTCGATGACCGGGATGACATTCGTGACTTCAGGTGCGATCGACATTACTATCGCGCGTCCGGCGCAGGCATCTAGCATCTCATCCAACAACACGACGTCGCCGTCACAGGTCTCACACGCAGCACCGGTCACAGCTACGAAGGGTCCTTCCAGATGAATTCCCACGACCGTTGCACCGTGTACATCCGAGACAGCTGCGGATAATTCGCTCAATGCACTTAGTTGTTTTTCGCCCAGTTTCGGTACTACAGTCGGAACGACTCCCGTTACGCCGTATCGCGGAAGGATTGCAGCGGCAGCCCGTAGGTCTTCCGGACCGTTATCGTAGCAAAAGGTGTGAACGCCGTGAGTATGGAGATCGATCAGCCCCGGTGTTAGAAGATTTCCGTTACCATCGAGTCGATCGTCGGCTTCGGTAAAATTCGGCTCGTCCGCGCAAACCTCCATGATTTTTCCATCGAGGAATCGCACATATCCCCACTCTATACCGATGCCCGGTCGGACCCATTTCACGTTATGAATGAGGAGTGTACTCATGCAAGACGCGCTATCCGGCGACGTGCCTTGAAATCTACCGTGGCCTCAAACCGAAACACGTCGGATCGATAAAAGGTTATGAATAGACCTGCAGGCGTTCCGCGCGATAGATACACGATGTTCGTTTCTTTCAGCACAGGGGTTCCGGTTCGTACGCCCAACAATCCCGCCACCGATTTATCTGACCGAACGGCCTCGATAGACTGCGAGCAATAATCCAACTCAATGTGCTGCGCCTTTTCCCAGCGTGAGAGAAAATCCACTTCGGCTAGATCCGTTGCGTTGAGATTGTGCGTGAAGCGCTCGACCAGATACGCGCGATCAGTCGCCACACATTCGCCGCGCAACGTATCTACGCGTACGGCTTCCAGAATCGACTCACTCGGAAGCAAGTGCAACGCCTCCACGACATCTGGCGAGGCGACTGTGCGTCGCGATGACTCTACCCGGCGCACCAATTCAGGCGCATGAGTCTCAATGCTGCCAAAGAAATCTGTATTCACGAGCGGCACCTTGCGAACGGGATTTGCACTTACAAAAGTCCCTGAACCCTGTCGCCGCTGCACGAGTTTTTCTTCCTCCAGAATCTTGAGAGCATGGCGAACCGTAATGCGGGAGGTATGGAATTGCTCGCAAAGACTTTTCTCGGTTGGGAGTCGTTCGCCGCCCTCCCATTCCCCGGTGAGGATGCGCTCACGCAATGCGGTTGCTATT
>DTSJ01000261.1:0-563 GCA_012965445.1 Candidatus Hydrogenedentota bacterium | reverse complement strand
GGACGATTTTCTGGATATGGTGTATCGTGATGTCCGTGTATTGAATTTCGAATATGAACGGATTATAATTCATTATAACAACATAATCAATATTGAAAAACAGTCTGTTTATTAGGATATTTCGTGGATAATACGCTCACAGCCGGGGCAGCAGCGGTTGATATTACGCCAACACAATCGCTCCACTTATTCGGATATCCGCACGTCGAGCGTTTCAGCACCGGCGTACACGATCCTCTTTTCGCATCCGCACTCTATATCCATGACGGACGAGAGGCATCGCTCTTCGTTTCCTGCGACATCATTTTTGTGCCAAAGGAAATGGCCGCAACGGCGCGTCAGATCATCGAGGCAACCGAAGGAGTCCCTGCTACCAATATCCTCATCGCCGCCACGCACACGCATTCCGGCCCGGGAACGGTTCGCTACTTGAGCAACGAAGACGACTCGACCGTTGCCACACCGAATACTGACTATCTGAAACAACTGGAAGCGGGAATCGTATCCGCGGCCCAACAAGCGGTCTCCGCCGCGCGTCCCGCCAAAATTGGAATGGCGCTGGC
>DTSJ01000260.1 GCA_012965445.1 Candidatus Hydrogenedentota bacterium | reverse complement strand
GCCGCTGATGACGCCGGAGAGTGCCATTGTTCAGACCTATCTTGAGTGGCTGACGGATGTGCCGTGGACGAAAAGGTCGAAGGATTCGCTTGATCTTGTGAAGGCACAGAGGATTCTGGACGAGGATCATTACGGGCTGCCTAAGGTGAAGGAACGCATTCTGGAGTTTTTGTCTGTACGAAAATTGAGTAAATCGACTCGTGGTCCCGTGATGTGCCTGGTGGGGCCTCCGGGTGTTGGAAAGACTTCGCTGGGTCAGTCTGTGGCGCGTGCGATGGGGCGGAAGTTTACACGTGTATCGCTTGGGGGGGTACGAGATGAGGCTGAGATTCGTGGACACCGTCGTACATACATTGGGGCGATGCCGGGTCGAATCATTCAGAGCATGAGCAAATGCGGGGTGCGAAATCCAGTATTCATGCTGGACGAGATAGACAAGATGGCGCAGGATTTTCGGGGTGATCCGGCTTCCGCGCTGCTTGAGGTGCTTGATCCCGAGCAGAATAAGTCGTTCAGCGATCATTATCTGGAAGTCGACTATGATTTGAGTGAAGTGTTTTTTGTGACCACGGCGAACAGCGAGTACGACATTCCGGATGCTTTGCTTGACCGGATGGAATTGATCCATATTCCTGGGTACACTCCGCTCGAGAAGGAACAGATTGCCCGGAAGTTCCTGATCCCGAAACAGTTTAAGGAGACGGGGATTACCGAAAAGCACGTCGATTTTCGCTCCGACAGTCTCCAGACGCTGCTTCAGCGGTATACGGACGAAGCCGGGGTGAGGGAGCTTGAACGTCAGATTGCGATGGTGTTTCGGAAAATTGCGCGCGAGGTTGTCACGAATACGAAGAAGAAGTTTGCGCGCGTATTGCTGACGCCGGAGAAGATTATTGAGATGCTGGGGCCGCCGATATACTCGGATGTTCAACAGCATTTGCGGTCGGAGGTTGGTGTATCGGTGGGACTTGCTTGGACATCCACTGGCGGGGACACGCTTGTGATTGAAACGACTGTGATGAAGGGTAAGGGCGATTTGAAGTTGACGGGGCAACTGGGTGAGGTGATGCAGGAATCGGCGCAGGCGGCTTATACGTATCTGCGTGCGAATGCGAAAGAGCTGAAGATATCGGTAGAATTTTGGAAAAGCGCAGATATTCATGTACATCTGCCGGAGGGCGGCATTCCGAAGGACGGGCCTTCAGCGGGCGGTGCGCTGACGGTGTCGATGTTGTCGGCACTTCGAAAAAGGGCTCCTGCTGCGCAATTGGCGATGACAGGGGAGATCACGCTGCGCGGGCGAATACTGCCTGTTGGTGGCGTGACGGAGAAGGTCCTGGCGGCGCATCGGGCGAAGATCAGGAAACTTGTTCTGCCGAAAGAGAATGAGCGGGATCTGGTGGATATTCCGAAGGAAGTTTTGGAGACGATCGAATTCGTGCCTGTTGAGACGCTAGAGGAAGTTCTGTTGCATGCGTTTCCAAAAGTGCGTAAGAAGGCATCGTTGTCACCAAAAAAGAAAAAGACTGTGCGCAGGGGTGCTTCGAAAAAATGAATGCTCAACAGGTCACGTTTGTGAAGAGTGTCTACGCGTTGAGCGAGTGTCCGAAGGGGGACATCCCTGAAATAGCGTTCGTTGGCCGGTCTAACGTGGGTAAATCGAGCCTCCTGAACTGTATAATCAATCGCAAGGGATTGGCGAAGACGAGTTCACGTCCAGGCAAGACGCAGGCATTGAACTTCTTTTTGATGGACAGTCAGTGCCACTTCGTTGATCTGCCGGGCTATGGATATGCGAAGGTTCCACTGAAGATGAAGGAGGACTGGAACCGGGTCATGTTCAGCTATCTTCAGGAACGTGAGCAACTTGGACTCGTGATTCATCTCGTGGATGCGCGGCATAAGCCGACCGAGAAGGACCTTGATATGCTGTCTATACTGGACGGGGCAGAGGTGCCTACGCTGATCGTGGCTACGAAGATTGACAAGTTAAAGCGAGGCGAGCGGAAAAAGAACCTGAAACGCATTCAGGAGACGCTGGAACTCGACGATGAGGCGGTGATCATTCCTTTTTCATCTGAAACTGGAGAGGGTCGGAATGAGTTGTGGACGTATATTGGTGATTTCTGCGAGTGACGGGTCGTTTTAATGGTATGGACGTGCTGGTGCGTATTTGGAGAATAAAAGCCTGTACAGCTGGTGTTCTAAATCTTGTCGAAACTACATAACATTCAGGGAGAAGGATCGTGAAAAATTTACAGTTTAGCTTGGTATTATTGGCGATGATAGCGATGAGTACAGCGGCTTTTGCAGGAGGCGCGGAGGTATTGGATCATAAAATGAAAGATATCGACGGTAAAGAAGTCGATCTTTCCAAGTATAAGGGCAAGGTTGTTTTGATTGTGAATGTCGCGTCCAAGTGTGGACTGACTCCGCAATACAAGCAGTTGGTAGAGATTAACAAGAAATACAAGGACCAAGGGTTCACGGTTCTCGGTTTCCCGGCAAACAACTTCATGTCGCAGGAACCCGGTTCGAATGCGGAGATCAAGGAATTCTGTTCAACGCAGCATGGCGTGGATTTTCCGATGTTTTCGAAGATCTCTGTAAAAGGGGATGATACGACCCCTTTGTATAAAGAGTTGACGTCCAAGGATGCGAACGGCGAATTCGGTGGGGCGATAACGTGGAACTTTGAGAAGTTTCTTGTGAACAAGGACGGGAAAGTGGTTGCCCGGTTCGCTCCACGTACGAAGCCTGACGCGGACGAAGTTATTGCTAAGATTGAGGCTGAATTGAAGGCCAGCTAGAACGGCAGTGATGAATCATTTAGAGTGAGTCTTGAAAAAGGCTCACTCTCTCTTTTTTTGGTTTCG
>DTSJ01000259.1 GCA_012965445.1 Candidatus Hydrogenedentota bacterium | reverse complement strand
TATCGATTGGGCTTATGAGTGTTGTGATGACTTTGGGGGTTCGGTCTTTCGCTATGCTGACGAGCTTGTGGAACGAGACGAGTGCCTTGGCGGATTTATCGGACGGCGCTGTACAGGCCTTTAAGCAGATCGAGGTTGATCTGGCCGATACGCTTTCTGCGGAATTGTCCGGTGTGTCGATCGTCGGGGTTGATCGGGTAGCTGAGAATAAGCGTGATTTTAACAGTGCCGGCGATGCGGATGACAGCCTGATTATTCCGGTTCAGGGAATCCTGCGCGGTGTGTCTCTATATCGGAGTCGTTCGGTTCAGTATCATGTAGATCGGGATAATGGACGATCGCATCTGAAGCGGAGCATCGGGGTGCTTGGCGACAAGAACCCTTCTTCTAACCGCACGGATGTGATTTCGCGGTTCGATACGCTTCGGTTTGACGTTTCTTTCGCGACGGGTGATGCGAAGGAACCCTGGGTGGACGAATGGAAATCAGAAGCACTGCCGCGTGCGGTACGCGTGAGTCTTACGCTTGCGGATCCGGACAATATATTTCGTCAGGTGAGTCGTAAAAAGATTTTTTCGGTGCATGTGCGATGAGGATGAGGAATTACAGATTGAATGCTGTGAGCCAAACTGGTGTGCGTGAAGATCGCGGAGCGGCATTGTTCGCTTCGCTTGGTCTGCTGCTGGTATTTTCGGTACTGGGAACTGCATATGTGAAGTCGATGATGATTTCGCTCGAAGACACTCGCTATGTCATTCAAAATGTCCGCGCGAACCACTTGAGCCGGGGTGGTATATATGCGGGGATCGGTGAGATTCAGGCAGGGTTGGAAAACGGCTTGCAGCCAGCGGGTACGTATGAAATCGCGCTGCCGGTATATCGATTGGTAGAGGACGGGACGGCGTCTTATCCGCAGACTGTGAAGGTGTTGGTCAATGATGAATCGGGTAAGGTGAATCTGAATTTTGCGCCGAAATCTCTGCTGGTAGCGCTGGGAGTACCTTCGGATGTTGTTGATGAGGTACGGAGAGAGGCGCGGGGAGCGGGCGGTCGATTGCTGGTGAGTGTGGACAATCTGCGTACGCGGGATTTCATGAATGGTCAGAATTACAATGCACTGGACAAGAATTTGTTTACGGTGTATACCGGTTCATCTGATGGAGCGGGTACCCAGGTCAATCTGAATTCTGCGAGTCCGGCTGTATTGGCCGCGATATTTGCGATTGATGGCGAAGAGGCGCAAAGTCTTGCACAGAAGCGTCCGTTCAGTTCATGGGATGACGTGCGGGCGAAGGTGGGGCGCGAACCATCGACTTTTAACGTGCCTGATACTGCGCGGACGAATCGGGGAATGCCCGATGCAGTTTCGCTGAGTTCGCGGTCATTTCGTCTGCTGAGCGAGGCGCATATGGTCACGCGGGATACAAGTGATCGCGGACTTCTTAGCGCGGTTGAGTCGGTAGTTAATTTTTCTGACGACGGCAGTTTTTCGATTCGGTATTGGAACGAAACGCCTTCTGATGAAGCGTTTGAAGAAACAGAAGTTGCGGCATCGGCACCTGTTGAATCTACGGGTGACGATGCTGTTGATGATAGCAATGAAGTAACTGAAGAACCAGAGGATGCGGGCAGCGAGTCGGAATGACGTCCCGCAGTAGCTGACTTCGAAGGAGTCGGTGGTTTTGCAGATAACTGATGTGATGGAGGAAGAACCGTATGGCTACCACCGCTGGTAAATCGGGAGCCCGAAAAAAGCGATCAGTCAAGAAGAAGGTCGTAAAAAAGAAGGCTGTGAAGAAGAAGGCCGTCGCGCGCAAGAAGCTGGATGAAGTTGTCTCACCTTACGCTGTCAAGGCGGTCGAAGAGTTGGCGAAGCCGTCTATCCCGAGCGTATCGACCGTTCAGGACACTATCACGGTGCAGACGACGCGGAGTGTGCGTAGTAAGGACATCACGGTGTTCCTGCGTCAGTTGATTATGATGCTGGAGGCCGGCACTCCGATTTTGAAAGCGTTGAAATCGCTTTCGCATCGCGGTGAGCACAAGGGGATTCGGAATCTCGTGTATGGAATTGCGCAGTTTGTTGAAGCGGGAAACCCGTTGTGGCAGGCATTCGCCCGCGAAGGAAAACATTTCTCGCCGATTTACGTTAATTTGATGAGGGCGGCAGAGGCGAGCGGAACACTGACGACGGTTCTGCGGCGTCTTGTAATTTACCGCGAGAAGCGCGAGATTATGCGGCGGAAAATTATCGTTGCCATGATTTATCCTGCGGCAATTGCTTTTGTCGCGTATATTATTATTTGGCTGCTGGCCACTTTCCTGATTCCCGAGTTCGAAGCGATGTTCGCGACTTTCGATATCACGCTGGAAGGTTTGACCGCGTTCGTACTCAGCGCCGCGGCTTTTGTGGGCGGGAAGGGGAGCATTATTACGGTGCTTGTGGTGATCGGCGGATCCTGGGCGTTCTACACGCAATTCTGGGTCCGCAGTCCTTTGCGCCGCGTAATGACCGACCGCATGAAATTCAAGCTGCCGATTTCGGGTCCGATTACGACTTCGAGCGTCGTTGCTGAATTTACGCGTACGTTTGCGATGCTTCAGCGCAGCGGTGTGCTGATGATTTCGACGCTGGAGTTGTGCCGGAACTCATCTACGAACCGAGCGTTTGCGGGTTCTGTGCAGGATATGCGTGACTCTGTGGAGCGCGGTGACGGGCTTGAAGGGTCTTTGCGCGCTGCTGAGAAGAGCGGGTATCTGCCGGGAGTCGTGGTGGACATGCTGATTACCGGTGAAGAAACCGGAACGATGGACACGATAGCGGATCAGATCGCGGACTCGTATGAACAGGAACTTGAGCTGCAGGTGGAGGGCCTGA
>DTSJ01000258.1 GCA_012965445.1 Candidatus Hydrogenedentota bacterium | reverse complement strand
CAACTGTGGGCGCAGATAGAGTGTTTTGTTATGGGCGGGATCGAGACAGTTTCAAGGCTTTTAAGAACGCGGTAAAGGTGGCGGCGAAAGAGCTGGGCCATTCTGATGGTGTTGACGTGGTCGTTGATATGGTTCAGGGGGATCTATTCGAGACTTTAATTTCGACCGTAAGACCCCTGGGCAAGATCTGTATGGTCGGGTTTACTGCAGGGCAAAAGCCTATACGGCCTGGCATGCTGCTGATCAAGCAGGCGGCAGCAGTCGGCAGCCTCTGGGGCCCATGGGCCAATTCAAATCCGGAAAAACACCAACAGAACGTAGCTGAGATCATTGGCTTTCTGGCTGATGGTAGTATCGAACCACGCGTTGACCGAGTGTTCCCGTTCGAGCGTTTCATAGAGGCATTTCAGCTATTTGAGAACAATGAAGGTCGTGGAAATACTGTGGTCTGTATACGGGAAGAATAATTTTTTCAGTAAATCGTGCAAGGGTTGCTGGCTCACAAACCATTTGTTGCTCTACCTTGATTCTACGCCGCAGGGTCAAAAAACTCAGCCTAACTTCGAAAACGGACAGAACCGAGTACACATCTTGATTCTTGAGACGAAATCGGCTATGTTATCGGCAAATCTATAGCTCGGCCAAAATTCGAAAATGGCCTGCCAATATTGACCAAAAGTTGCCGGCTATAAAAATCACACCCTCACAATGTTTTTGGTGCGGATGAATATTTGCGATGCACAACGTTAAAGTCGGAAACGACTATCTCAACGCTGGTCCGAGAACGGGAAGAGCAGGCCAAGTTCGATGGCGTCGGTTCGTTTGTGAGCGACTGCACGGTAGTCCGCGCTGCGAATCATGGAGAGGAAGGTCTCCGGCGATGCGTACTTAACGAGGATCAATCGATCCATTTCCTCTTCAGATATGACGGGCGTAAGTCCCCGCGTATCCAACACTGGGCGCGCAATGAGAAGAGGCATAAAACCAAATCCCTTCGGCATGCCGTCACCGAGCGTCAGCAGCGCAAATATTCCACCCAGGAAAAGCGCAAGTCCCGGCGGAAAGAATACAAGGAAGTTGCGCATGAAGCGTACCCCGCCAAGTTCGGCTTCTAGGGACAGCAACGAGTTTCTGGTTTCAATCTTGATCTTCGTTGCGCCGCGTAGCGGAGGTTGATTGGTGCTTTGCATCCCCGGCCCTTTGGCGTTCAGAGTACCGTTCGAAATTATCACGTTCGTGAAACCAAGTGCTCCGAAAACGGCATGCGCGTGATCGAGTGCACGGGTAGGATCGCCTTTGAATTCAACACTGTTTTCGTATACGTAACCGCCCTGTGATAGTTTTTCGGGATCGGGTTTTTTGGCGCGGCTGAATCCTTTGGTGAGTAACGAAACGCCCAAGGCTTCGAGCAAAAAGAGAACACCCATCCATGTGCTGAATCGCACCATATTGAAACTCCAGTACGCGACGCTGAGTACCGTCTGACTCGGAGTATCGTCATTTCCGTAACGGGCAGTCAGCACGTATTCGCCGGGAACGTCGATAGTAAATCGATAGGCAGACTCCCCGCTTCGTTTCCCCATGCTGTAGTTCGAGTACCCGCCAATGGACTCAATTTCGATGGGAGTGTCACTGTCAACAAGTTGAATCGTCAGCTCATCAGGAAGTCTTCGTCCCCGGTAGCTCACCCCGTCAACAACGCTTTCATATTCATGAAAGATGGTGTACGTCCCCGCCGAATCAAGCGTCAGCGTCGTCTCCGTCGGAATCACCACAAGCTGCGTGTCTTTCCACATGCTGCCCATTCGCAGTACACCGAGTCCGATAACGCCTATCCCCGCGGCTATCATGGCAATACTCAGGATGATCAGGGGAATATTTCGAGGTTGCTCATCACTCATCATCGGTCTCCTCTTCCGGTAGCTCCAACTTCCTCCGTTTTCGTAGAGATCCGCGCAGCACCCATTCGATCTGCGCGTTCAAACTGCGCAGATCGTCCTTCGCCCATCGATTCATCTCCTCGACAAGATCAGGCGGCAGCCTTAGTAATACCTGTTTACGTTGCGCCAAAACGGCATTCCCCCTGATTAACTGTACAACGTCCCGGTGTTGATCACAGGCTGCGCATTGTCATGCCCGCAAAGCACCACCAGCAGATTACTCACCATCGCCGCCTTGCGTTCCTCATCGAGATCAATCTTATCGCTCGACTCGAGTTTCTCGATTGCCATCTCCACCATGCCAACAGCACCGTCCACAATCCGACTCCGCGCCGCAACAATCGCGTCCGCCTGCTGACGCTGAAGCATCGCGCTCGCGATTTCCTGGGCGTAGGCAAGATGACTCAGCCGCGCCTCTTCAATCCGAACACCTGCCTTCATCACTCGTTCCTGGATCTCTTTCTCAAGGGCTTCAGAAACCACGTCCGTGCTGCCCCGAAGCGACATCGCCCCGCCCTCATAATCATCATACGGATACGCCATCGCAAGATGTCGCAGCGCGGACTCACTCTGCACGCTCACATAATGATCGTAGTCATCAACGTCAAAAACCGCCTGCGCCGTTTCGTCAACCTTCCACACAATCACAGCAGCGATCTCAATCGGGTTACCACGCGAATCATTCACCTTGATCATGTCCCCGTTAACGTTCCGCGCCCGAAGCGATATCTTCTTCTTCGTGAAAAAAGGGTTCGCCCAGGAAAAGCCGCTCGACTTTACAGTACCGATATATTTCCCGAACAGGATCAGTACTGCAGCCTCGTTCGGTTGAAGCGTGAAAAATCCGGCCCACAACACGCACCACACAATCGTACCCAATATAAACGTGACCAGCTTCACCGCGCCGAACGTGAGTATGATGTTCTACAGAAACAGGCCGAGTCCAA
>DTSJ01000257.1 GCA_012965445.1 Candidatus Hydrogenedentota bacterium | reverse complement strand
GTAGTCGCGTCCTGCGAAGCCCGTTCAAATGAAACAATCTTGCCGTCTACCCCACCGGTCAAAACACGCCAGCCGTCCACTGATACCCCCACCGCTGACACCTGAATACCTTCCATACGGCTCTCCCAGACCCGCTTCTTGTCCCGCGTCTGATAGTGATACGACATCGCCTGGCAAAACGCCACGTCCCGCCGGTACTCATCATCATTCACAATCGGTTCAAGAATATCCATCGCAATCCCGCAATCCCCCCGCTCCATACACACCTCCGCAGTCAGATACCGCGGCAGCCATTCCTGCGGATACGTATGACACATATTCTGCGTCAATTCCAGCATCTGCGTATCCGTTATATGCCCGCGCCGCCAGAAAAGAAGACCCCATCGTTAGCAAAGGGCAAATAGATCTTATCGGGTAGTTCGATTGTTTCGTGGGCAACCCCGATTGTAGCTCGCCTGGATATGCTCGGGATGCTCGATCAACACTTCCTGCAGCAAAGCCTCCGCCTCTCCCGGCTGCCCCAAGTCGATCAACGAAACCGCGCGGTTATTCAAGACATCCACCTGAGTATAGTTTAACTCCGGCTCAGCACGCGGATACTCCTCCCCAAGCTCATCTGAATATACCTCCTTCAAGCGATCTGCCAATACCGTCATGTCACCGGGACGCTTCAACCGGTCTTCCTGAAAACAGCGACGAAGCAGCGATTGCAATTTGAGCGGCATTTTCGGGATCACGTCATACCGCGAACCATGCCTGAGCAAATTCTCCAGCACGCTCATCGCTTTCCTGCCGTCCGTCCAATACACGTCGCCGGAAAACATCTCGATCATCGTGACCCCCCAGCTCCACACGTCCGCATGAAGCGTCAGTTCACTATAGGCCTTGTGATCATTTGACCGATACGTCGGAGTTCCACCTGTCGAACCGCGCAAGCGCCCACCGTCCATTCCACTCCCGCCCGATGAGCCGCGCGAGCCGCGTGATGCCCTTGAGCCTCCAGATTCCCCAAACACCATCGCCAGACCGAAGTCCGTCACTTTCGCGACTCCATCGGACCCGACCAGTAAATTGGACGGCTTCACATCCTGATGCACCAGCCCTTCCTGATGCGCATGGTGCAGCCCCCCACAATACTGAATCCCAATGTCCAGCATCCGACGCAGCACCCCATCCTGTCCGCCTTCATACAATGTCTTTTCACTGATCATGTTATCCAGATCAGGTCCGTCCAGAAACTCGACAAACAAACGCGGCAATCCCCCAAATCGACGCATGTAAAAGCACTCCACGACATTCGGATGCGGCAGCAAATTGATCCACGTTTCACACTCATGCTCGAACTGTTCCACCCAGAGCGGGTCGTTCATCAAGTGGCCGCTCGGACATTTCACCGCAAGCATCTTCCCCCAGTCCCGATGCTCGACCCGATACACCGTACCCATACCCCCTTCACCAAGAATCTCTTTTACGGCATACAACTCCGTAATCAAGTCCCCCACCTCCCATCGCACTGGCACCTCGTCCTCGCAGTAAAAATTCGGAATCAGCTTGTCCTTCGGGTCCACAGGAGGCGTGACATTGTCATACGTCACATAAATCGGAAAATTACACTGCGTACATCTGCACATCCGCCCGAAATGCTTCGTCTTCACCTTCATCTCATGCCCGCAGCGACACGTAGCCGAATACCGAGGCCCCTTTTTCTTCTTAGACTTATGTCCAGACCTCGATGACATCAATCACTCCGCGATTATTCGACTTTCTACTTCTTCCCCCTAGTCCCCACTTCCCTCATCCCCATCAGAATCATCAATCGACCCCGGAGGCGCATCAAACGTAACCGGCGGCGGCACGGGCGCGTTCTTTCCCAGTGTCTCATCCACGATCTGCGTAGCCTGACGTCGTCCCTCGATCAGCGCGTCCGTTCCCGCAACGCTCAACGGCGCACCCTCTCCCCCCTCAACCTGCTGCATATACAACGTACTCGTCGGGAACGCAAACTCCACACCCATACTCTTCGCCAGACGAATAATGTCCGTCATAAGGCGATGCCGTTCACGCAGCTCCGTGGACCAATCAGGACATTCATGAAAGCAATACAGCATGATATCCAACGACGAGGCCCCGAAATTATTCAAATAAACGTGAAAATAGGCCTTCCGTGTATACGGATGCTGTCGGATCAACTCGCGAATCCCCTCGCAAAATGCATCGATCTTCTCCGGAGGCGTGTCATAGGTGATCCCGATATTCGTTTTGTAACGCCGAAAGCGACGAGCACCGTAATTGTCGATGATCGCCGTCGTCAGAATCGCGTTTGGTACGGTCACGATTGAATTGTAAAACGTCCGCACACGCGTGCTACGAATCCCGACCGATTCGACGCTCCCGTCTACGTCCCCGACCTGAACCCAGTCGCCGATTTGAAAGGGACGATCCATAATCACGGTAAGCGATCCGAAAATATTGCCGAGCGTATCTTTGGCGGCCAACGCCATGGCCATACCGAAGAGTCCGAAACCCGCTAGTATCGTCTTGTAATCCTGGTCGTTCATTTGCAGTATAAAAATGAAGCCGGCACACAGTACGAAGATTTTCAGTGTCCGCACGATGAGGGGTACGATCATGTCGTCGTATTTGTTTTCCGTCTGCCGCGCTTTTTCGCTGATATATTCGCCGACGATATCCACAAGACGGTAGACGGCCCAAACGAATGCCATGCAGGACACCGTCGTGATGACCGCCTTCAGGGGACCGAGGATTTCCTGCGGCAGGCTCAGCGGTTTCAAGGCTATCCACCATACCCATGCCATAATCCCAACCCGTATCGGACGAATAAACCCTCTCTCCAGCTTCTCGTCCAGCCGCATGCGCTCTTTGTTAAAAAACCGGCGTACAATTCTGAGCAGGAACATCGTTGCGATTCGACTGACTATCATCCCCAGTAATATGCTGAAAAAAAGCCCGAGCCATTTCCAGTTCTCAAACAGAAACAGCTCGTTCATCAGATACGGTGTATTCTCACTCACCCAGTCCTGAAGCTGGAGAGACAACACCTCAGGAGCCACAGACTGGAAACCCGCAATGGGTTCTCGATCTTTGTACGTCGACTCCCAGAGTTCGTCCAGTATCGCCAGCGACTCCTTGCTGAACTTCCACTCTACCGCCTCACTGCCCTCGCGAACAGCAATCGAGACAAGTTCGATTCTGCGCCTGCCGGTGGTATCCCGCGGATCCTCAAGAATGACCTGGGTATCAGCATTGTATTCCGGGGCGATCTCCAGAACCTCGATCACATGATCCCGATCAAGTATATTTTTTAACCGCGCCGCGTAAGCCTCACCCTTCTCTGTTTTCAAATTGTCCGCAACGTCAGAGAGGTCAAGCGTCGCTATCGCATCGTCCCGGCCCCCTTTGTCATAGTAACCAGTCTTGAATGCCTCCAAAAAAGTCGTCATCGTTTTGCGTGGGTTGGACAACCGCGGGTCAGCGCCCTGTTCAATGTTCTCTTCCTCTGCCGCTACCTCTGCCTTCGCTTCCGCTGCTCCCTCTTCGACGATTTGCTGCAAGTCATCGACCTGCTCATCAAGCCGAACCTGACTTATCCGCCAGGTACCATCATCAGGGTCATGATAAAATGGAACAGATATTGGCGGATCCTCGCTCAATTCGACGGGCAGATACTCTGTGTCTTCGGGCAGTGCGGCGACTTCCTGGATATCCGGCACCGTGTCCAGCTTCAGCGTGATCGTCTCCAGCGCCGCGTACAGCTCCTGCGCCAAACGCCTTCCCTCTGAAATTCGATCCTCCGACTCCAAGTGTTCAAGACTTATGCACGCAAGCGCAGCTGCCCAATACTCCCCTTCACCGCTCCCAATTTTTCTCATCGCACCCAGAAACGTCGTCAGCGTGTTCCGCGGCGACGTTAGGTTCACCGACGCCATGGCAATCTGCTCCGGTGTCATATCTTCGACCGCTGTTCCTGGAGCCGCCTCCTCCACTGCCGCTGTCGCCCCATTTTCAACTGATTCTTGCGACCATCCAGGCACACACGTGAACCCGATCAGCAACGCAATCAACAAAACCCGGAGACTCTGGTCAGGGTCAATCATCCAACGCTTCATATCCATCTGCAATAAAGACTCCTCGTAATCTTCAAAAAAGTCAGTCTACCCCATCCCCCGATCCGCCCGCAAATCTCCGCACTTCCAGTTCCATCGTCGATTCCCAATAGTAACCTGCTGAATCCACATGCTATGATCCCTGCCCCTGAACTTCAAACTCAATTTTCCGGACAAATTATGACTCGAACGGTATCCCGCCTCACCCCTTTCCTGCTGATTCTCATCCCCCCTCATTCGTCGGCACTATCGACGCACAAACCGCACGAAGCTCACTATTATATCGCTGCGGAAAACGTGCAATGGAATTACGCCCCCTCTGGCGTAAACAATATCATGCCCGCAAAGGGTATCGATGTATGGGGCGACCAACTCTCCTACGATAAAGTCCGCTATATCGAGTATACCGATGCCACCTTCAACACCGAAAAAACACAAGATCCCCATCTCGGCATTCTAGGAGCAACCCTACGCGCAGCAGTCGGCGACACACTGAAAATTCACTTCAAGAACAAAGCAAAGCAGCCCTATTCGATACATCCCCACGGCGTTTTCTATACCAAGGCGAACGAAGGAGCCGAATATGCGGGTGCGACCACCAAAGGCGGCGCAGTCAAGCCCGGCGAAACTTTCACCTACACATGGAAAGTACCCGAATCAGCCGGACCCGACCCCAATGACGGCAGCTCCATCGTCTGACTCCACCACTCTCACGTCGATTCCGTACCCGATATGTATAAAGGCCTGCTCGGAGCCATGATCATCACTGCGGCCGACCGCGCCAATCCAGACGACACGCCGAACGATATAGATCGGGAGTTCATAAATCTATTCATGGTCTTTAACGAAAATGGAGAAGACGAAGACGAAGAAGGACACCTCATGCACGCAATCAACGGCACCGTCTTCGGAAACCTGCCCGGACTCAACATGAAAAAAGGCGACCGCGTCCGATGGCATTTTATCGGAATGGGAACAGAAGTCGACCTTCACACACCCCACTGGCACGGGGAGACCGTTCTACACCAGGGACACCGAAAAGATGTCGTCGATCTCCTCCCCGGCACTATGACCTCCGCAGACATGACCATCACCAATCCCGGAATCTGGCTGTACCACTGCCACGTCACCGACCACATCACCGCCGGTATGATTGCGACCTATCAAGTAGACGAGTGACAGCCGTCGCCACCACCTCATCGTGATTGAGTCCATCGCAGTCAATGGTCACGTCAGTATATCTTTCATACAGGGGCAGACGTTCTCCATACAAATCCGCAAAACTTTGCCCCGAATCCATTGCCAAGCCGCGAGATTCCGTATTTACCACCCGTGCTTTCAGCTGATCCAGCGGCAATTTAAGATAGACGGTCGTAGCAGTTCGTTTCAGATGGCCCATCGCATTTTCCGAGTATACGACGCTCCCGCCCGTCGCGATTACCGCCCCCGGTATCTGAATCGACAATACGTGTCGCTCTTCAATTGCCTGAAATGCTTCTTTCCCCAGCTCATCGACAATTTCCTGGAGTCGACGACCTTCAGCGGATTGCACAACGAGATCCGTATCGACGAAATTTCGGTGCAGTGCCTTCGCCAGAAATACGCCCACGGTGCTTTTCCCGACCCCCGCCATGCCAATGAGTACGATATTGTCAATCGACCCGGGCAATGCTACATCGCTTTTTCATACCACGCCACATCAATGTATTCATTGAATTTGTGGCCGACCTCATTCAAGGTGCCGACATGCTTAAAGCTGAACGACTTGTGAAGCGCAATTGACGGATCATTCGGCAGAGCAATCACCCCATACGCGCGATGCACTTCCTCCACCGCCAGCAGACCGAACAGTTCTCCGTAAAGCGCTCGCCCCAGACCCAAACCCATATGCTGAGGATGCACATAAATGGTCGTTTCGATGGTTCGTTCGTAAGCTGGTTTCGGGCGCAACTTCGTACTCCCCGCGTATCCGCCAATCACGCCATCCACTTCGGCCACGACAATCTGATGCGCCCCGGATTCATCAAACTGAGAAAACCATTCCTCACGATTTTCAAGTGACTGCGGCTCAAGATCAAAAGTGATCTGCGTATGCTCCACATAATAATTGTAGATCTCGGTAATCGACGAAAGATCCCCCCGCTTCGCACGTCGAATAGTCGTATTGTGATGGTTGATTTTCATGCGCGGGAGTATACCATAATCGCTACAACCCTATCTGCTTCGGAGCCGACGAATTCACAACTCCAGGACCACTTTCGGCAATCAAGGACGCACCTTTCCGTACACCAGTTTATCAACGAGTTCACCGTCTTTGTACACGGCGTTCCGATGCCGCCGTTCAAATTCGAACCCGTTCTCTTCCAATACCCGATCTCTACCATCTTGCGATGCACGTCCGACTTCGGAATCAGTCCCGCAGCACCGATACACTCCCCCTCTCGGTCGATCACAAAGTGATACTGATGCGCCTCACCCGTCAACGTCAGCTCTATACAGGCCTCAGCATCCTCCGTCGTATACGGATGCGGAAACATGTCCTGGAGATTGCGCCAAATCTTCCGATTGTTGGCATATTTCACCACCGATGCGACATCCCCTTTGTCCCAGCGCAGTACGATATTTTCGCCTTCAAACACCTATCAGCTCCTCCTCAGCAACCCTTCACGGAACCTCGACTACACCCTAATACCTACAAACGAGCATGCACATTCACCCCTCAAATACTATGTCCGCAAACTTTTCCGGCTGATGAAAATTCAGCACCTCCCCGATATCCGCCCAATACCCCCAATGCGGATGAGAGCAGTCATCGGCGCACTTATACACGTTTCCCCGCATTTTCATGCCATACAACGACCCGAACGGATCCAAATACGCCTCGAATACACTCTTCGGAACCCTATACGAAACCGTCCAAACCACAGGATCCTCAATCTCTTCAAGGATAGGCCCAGCCAGCGAAGCCCGTACCTCCATACCCGAAATCACCTCTTCCGGTACCATTGAATAACACTCAAACCCCTCTCCCTTACGCCGCGAGTCCTCAATATACGACAATAACAACGTCCCGCAGCAGTTAAATTCGAAATTGAAATACCCCTTCCCAGCCACTGGCTCCAAAAAAAACTCCACACAAGAATCCCTGTGCGTTCGCGCCTGATACTCGATCCCCTTCGCAATAACATAGCGATCGTCGACGTAAAAAAACACCGCAATATTCTCTCCGTCATGGAGCATTCGCGCCTCGGTGCGCGGCTTATGATCATGTCCAGGAGTCAAAAATCGTTCGATAGTGATCACATTCGCACCGGACCATTCCTCACTTTCCCGTCCGCTATCCAGCTCCGGTAATCGCTCGACTCTCTTAATAGAGTAGCGCATACAACTTCCTTCCAGTCAGAAATCCAAAGCCAGTCTAACGAATTTTGACCAGCAATGACGATACTTTTACGACGTCAACACGAATCTGATATATTGTGTCCAGAAATAAATTCAGGAATCTTGAAATGCCTATACAACTCATACGTTCCGTTCCAATGCTCGCCACTAGCAACATGCACGAGACGATCACCTTTTATCAGGACATTCTTGGGTTCTCACCCGGTGACAAATTTGAATCGAGCGGCGTGATCTCCTGGTGTGAAATGAAACTCGACAACACATCACTCATGTTCACGCAGCACGAAACCAACACCAGCGCTCCGGGCGCAAAAAATATTTTTGCACAAACCGCCATCGCCCTGTATGTCAGCAACATCGAGGAAGTATATGAGGACCTCATAGAAAAAGGTCTGCCAGTTTCCCCGCTTCGAGTCACCTTTTACGGCATGAAGGAATTCGATATTCAGGATCCTACGGGCTACACCCTGCTCATCGGTCAGTCCTCAGATGAAACCCCTACTATAGAAAACAGCGAAACAACCCCTTTTTGACACCATGACGAAACCACCATCCTTCAAAATCCGGACACACGAAATTATCTTCGAAGCTGACACGCGGGAAGGTAAGATGTTCGACGTTGTCCTGATCGTGACCATCCTGCTCAGCGTGGTAGCCGTTATGCTCGAGAGCGTCGAATCGGTGCGCGAGTCCTATGGGCAGATGCTGACATCCCTCGAATGGTTTTTTACGATCCTTTTTACCGTCGAATACCTGTTGAGACTCTACTCTGTCGGTAAACCCGTCCGCTACGCAACGAGTTTTTTCGGAATCGTCGATCTCCTCGCCATCATACCTACATATCTCAGCCTATTTCTGGTTGGAAGTCAGTTCTTGATAGTAGTCCGCGTGCTGCGCCTTCTGCGCATCTTCCGTGTTCTCAGATTCGTCAAATTTCTGCGCGAAATGGAAGAGCTCCGCCACGCCCTGCTGGCCAGCCGTCGGAAGATTTTCGTGTTCGTTTTTGCCGTCATGCTGGTGGCCATCATAGCGGGTTCCCTGATGTACGTAATCGAAGGCGAAGAAAACGGATATACCTCTATACCCAAAGGTATATACTGGGCCGTCGTGACCATGACGACCGTCGGCTATGGCGACATCGCCCCCCATACAAACGCCGGTCAGGTCCTCGCTACGATTCTAATGATCATGGGCTACGGCATCATCGCCGTCCCTACCGGAATCGTCACGAGCGAACTCACCAGACCGCGCCGCCGGGAAGATGTAGTCCTCCAGTCCTGCCCACAATGCTCCACCGAATCCTACGAGCGCAACGCGAAGTTCTGCAGCCAATGTGGCGCGGAAATCAATCCCTAACGGAATGTTGCAAGAGTTTGTTTTGGACACCGATAAATCATATCAGTACAATAATCATCTTCGGGCTTGGCCACAACAACAACAACCGTTGAATTAAGGATCCCCATGTCCTCACAGGAAGACATCAATGAGTTGAAGGAACGAAAATCGAAATCGCTCGATCTGGGCGGTGCGGACAAAGTCGCGCGCCATCGGGAGCGGGGTCGATTCACCGCACGCGAGCGCATCGATTTATTGCTGGATCAAGGATCATTTCACGAAATAGGCCAACTGAATCATTCCGATATTCCCGGCATGGAGGACAGCACTCCCGCAGACGGCAAAATAGCGGGCTACGGAAGAATCAGCGGGCGCGTCGTAACCGTGGGAGCCGATGACAATACAGTTCTGGCTGGAAGCGGCGGGCGCGTCGGCACCGCAAAATATCGCGAACTGCACGTCTCCGCCATCGAAAAAGGATACCCGATTATCAACCTTGGCGAAGGCGGCGGGGCACGTATTCCCGATATTATGGGCTCCGACGGGCTCAGCTCCATGACAGTCGGCCGCAGCGTAGGACTGCGCAGACGCCGCGTACCAATGGTTTCCACCATTATGGGCGAATGTTTCGGCTCGCCCTCATGGAACGCCGCACTCTCCGATTTCGTCGTCCAACAGAAAGGCTCCTGCATGGCCGTCGCAGGACCTCGCGTACTTGAAATGTCCACCGGAGAACACGTCGACCTCGAAGAATTGGGCGGATGGTCCTTGCACGCCGAAGTGACCGGACAATCAGATCGGGTTGCGGATTCGGAAGAAGAATGCCTCGCACTCGTGCGCGATTTTCTTTCCTACCTGCCTTCTCATTCGGAGGAGCTCGCGCCCAAGATTCCAAACGACAGCAAGGCGCAGGAACGTCAGTCGAACATAGCCGGTCTGCTTCCCGACGAACCAAGCCGAACCTACGACATGAACGCCATCATCGAAACGTTCGTAGACCACCAAACCATCTTCCACGTCAAGCCCGACTTCGATAAGAGCGTCATCACCTGTCTCGCGCGACTGGAAGGACAATCAGTGGGAATCATCGCGAACCAACCCAAATTTCTTGCCGGTGCGATGGGCCCGGAAGGCTGCGATAAATGCTCCTCATTCACCGCACTCTGTGATTCATTCCATATCCCTCTTATTTTCTTGCATGATACCCCAGGGTTCATGGCAGGAAAAGCAGCTGAACACAAAGGCATGCCAGGTAAAATCATTAATTTCGTCGAAGCGCTCTGCCTCGCAACCGTGCCGAAGGTTTCTCTGATCATCCGCAAAACCTATGGTATGGCTACGAGTAATATGGCAGGTCCTGGCATGGGTGCAGATTTCCAGCTGGCTTGGCCCACCGCGGACATCAGCTTCGTGGCTCCGGAAGTCGCTGCGAACATCGTTTTCGCGCGAAAAATTGAGGATGCGGAAGACCCTGCCGCGGTTCGCCGTGCCGCCATCGAAGAGATGCGCATGGGCAGTCGACCGTGGGCAGCTACTGGAAAAGGGTATATCGACGACGTGATCGATCCCG